>JBGTCC010000650.1:0-2959 GCA_041749055.1 Thermodesulfobacteriota bacterium
GGTTTTTTCGCCGTGGCAGATTGGAAATTGCCAAGCCGCATTTCTCGTGCAGGCCTGCCGATTCGTGCTATGGTCCGGCCAAATTTGTCGGCATTCACCTGGTCGGATGAAGAATCCTTCGCAAGGCTCAGCATGAACGGACTTTACACTCATTCAGCACTCGACTCCGTTTATCCTGAGCCTGTCGAATGACTCCGGGAGCGTTTCAGTAATCTGCTCGAATCAGAAGTAAGCGCGCAAAAATTAGGGGAGGAAATTTCATGCCGGAACAAGCCATCAAAGACAAAACCGCCATCGCCGGCATCGGCTGGACGGCGTTTACGCGCAAGTCGGGGGTGCGCACCTTGACGCTCGCCGCCGAGGCGAGTCTCAACGCCATCGCCGATGCTGGACTCAAAGTCCAAGACATCGACGGCGTGGGTTCGTATTTTCACAAGCGGCCGGAGTCGAAAGAAGTCGCCGAGCTGACGCAGATGTTGGGCCTCAAGAACTGCAACTTCCAGCTCTACAGCGACGGCGGAGGAGGCTGGAACTGCGCCGCGGTATTTTCCGCGGCCATGCTGGTGTATTCGGGCGTGTGCAAAAATGTTCTGGTGTTCAAAGCGCAAAATCGCTACAGCGAAGGGCGCGCAGCGCGCAGCGAACGCGCCCATGACGTAAGCGGTCCCGATCAGTTCACCATGCCCTTCGGCCAGCACCATGCCGCGGCCCACTTCGGCCCCCACGCCACCGCCCATATGGCGCGCTACGGCACCACCTCTCTCGACTTCGCTCACCTCGCCGTCGCCGAGCGCAGCCATGCCATGCTTAACAGGAAAGCGATGATGCGCAAACCGATGACCATCGAAGAACATCAGGCCTCGCGCTGGGTGATTTATCCATTCCGCTTGTTCGACTGCTGCCAGGAAACCGACGGCGCCGTGGCATTAGTCGTTACCTGCGCCGAGCGCGCGCGCGACATGAAGCACGCGCCGGTGTACATCATGTCCGGTGTCGGCGGCACCAGCGAAACTTCTGGCTGGTGGGAGACCAACGGCGTGAACATCGCGCCAAAACTTTACCAAGGCGCCGGCATCACAACCCACGATGTCAGCATCGCCGAGATTTACGATCCGTTCACGTTCATGTGCATGACCCATCTGGAAGATTTAGGCCAAGTGCCCAAAGGCGAGAGCGGCCCCTGGGTGCGCGCCGGCAACAATCGCCTCGATGGTTCGCTGCCGGTGAACACCCATGGCGGCCTACTGTCCGAAGGCCATATCGCCGGCCTCAATCACTTTATAGAAGCGGTGCAGCAGCTCCGCCCCGAAGGCGTCGTCGACGATCTGTGCGATGGGCCGCATACCTATGACCGGGCGACTTGCCGCCAGGTGCAAGATCCCAAGATCGCGCTGCTATGCGGCGAATGCGTCGACAGCGCCATGCTGCTGAGAAAGGCTTGATCATGAATGCTTACGCCAAACCGCTGCCGCGTACCGATATCGACACGCAACCATTTTGGGATGCTTGCAAGCTTCACGAACTGCGCGCTCAATGCTGCAACGATTGCCGGCAGTTCCGCTGGCCGCCCCAAGCGTTTTGTCCCGAGTGTTATTCCTGGAAGTTTGACTGGACCCGCCTGGCGGAAACCGGCAAGGTCGTAACCTTCGTCGTGGTGCACTACGCCGCCGTCGCCGCGTTCCAACCCGACCTGCCCTACGTCGTCGCGCATATCGCCATCGACGGCACCGAAGGGCGCGTGCAGCTCATCAGCAACGTTATCAGCTGCTCGTGGCAAGATGTTAAAGTCGGAATGGCGGTAAAGGCGGTGTTCGAAGACGTGACACCGGAAGTGACGCTGGCGAAGTTCAAGCCGGCGTAATCGCGGTGACGCTCATCACATTTTGGATCTTGGATTGTCGGCGAAGAAATCCAGCCACCAACACCAACACTTCTTTTTGAATCTTTCCGACCTCCCCCAATCTAAAATAAAAAATCCAAAATCTAAAATGTCATTTTATGACTTTATCCGCCCGCGCGAGCACACCCGGCGGAATCGTCAGGCTGATCTGTTTCGCCGCTTTGAGATTAATGATGAACTCGAACTTGATCGGCTGCTCCACTGGCAGGTCGGCGGGCGTCCTACCTTTTAAAATTTTGTCAACGTACGTGGCCGCACGGCGGAACAAGTCGTTATAGTTCGTGCTGTAGCTCATGAGCCCCCCGGCTTCGACATATTGTGCGAACGGATATGCCGCCGGGAGTCGGTATTTTACCGCAAGTTCGACAATCTGGGCTCTGTGAGAGTTGAGGACGGGCGCCTGCATCAGGAGGACGGCGTCAGCGCGTTCCTTGCGTGCGGCTTGAAACGCGGTATCAATATCCTTAGCGTCTCGAACATCTAGTAATTGCAGCTTCAGCTTCAACGCCCCAGCGGCGAGTTCAATCTCTTTTACCACTTGTGCGTAGCCAGGTTGGGTCGAATTCCCGATGATGGCCACGCGAGAGAGCGCGGGCACAGTCTCCTTAAGAAGCTCCAGTTGTTTTCCGCTTATCTCTGGAGCCAAACTTGACAACCCAGTAATGTTACCGCCAGGCCGCGCCAGGCTGGCGACGACCCCCGAGCCAACAGGATCAAAGTCAAACCCCATCACAACGGGTATCGTAGAAGTAGCTTTTCGGGCGGCACGGGTCACTGCCGGGCCACCCGACACGATGATGTCGATCTTGAGACGGACAAGCTCGGCGACAAGCGCAGGGAGGCGACCCTGCTCGCCATCCGCAGATCGCAATTCAATGACAATGTTCTTCCCCTCGACGTAGCCAAGTTCGCGTAACCCCTGCTTGAACGCTTCGACGCGGTCCGCGTTAGCGGCAAGGGATGTAGCACCGAGGTACGCGATCCGGGGGATATTAGGTGGCTGCTGCGCCTCGGCGGACAAGCTGAGCGTGAGAAGCATGGTGCATAGAGCGATGCGAT
>JBGTCC010000651.1:0-2601 GCA_041749055.1 Thermodesulfobacteriota bacterium
GAACAGGGTCGGGTGGGCGGACGCATCGCCCAGCGGCGCACCAGCCGGGGCGGCGGCAGTGGCGTCGTCGGTGGCGAGGGTAGGCGTGTGCGGCAAGTGAAAGTTTATGTGCTCAAAGACGGGCAGGCCCAGCCGGTTGACGTCCAGGTCGGCATCACCGACGGCTCCAAGACCGAGATTATCTCCGGCCTCAATGAGAACGATCCGGTGATCATCGGCATGTCGTCTGCCGCCACCGCGCCGCCCCAGAGCGGCGTAGTCAGTCCGTTTCAACCCCAGGTGCCAGGCCCAGGCGGATTCCGACGACCATGAGCGAAGTCATTCGCGTCCAAGATTTGCAAAAGATTTACCGCATGGGCGATGTCGAAGTGCCGGCCTTGCGCGGCATTAATTTAACTATCGAGCGCGGCGAATTCGTCGCGGTGATGGGCTCCTCAGGTTCCGGTAAATCGACGTTTATGAATATCATCGGCTGCCTCGACCGCCCGACCAGCGGCAATTACTGGCTCGAGGGCGAAGCAGTCGCGGCGCTCAGCGCCGACGCTTGGGCGCATATCCGCAATAAGCGCATCGGCTTTGTTTTCCAAGGATTTAACTTGCTGTCGCGCACCACGGCGCTGGAAAACGTCGAGCTGCCGATGATGTATAACGGCTTCGCCGGCAAGGAGCGCCATCGCCGGGCGGTGGAAGTTTTAGATCTCGTCGGTTTGGGCGAGCGTCACGACCACACGCCCAACCGTCTATCCGGCGGCCAGCAGCAGCGGGTGGCCATCGCCCGCGCGCTGGTGAACAAGCCGTCGTTGATTCTCGCCGACGAGCCCACCGGTAATCTCGATTCCGCCACCAGTAACGAGATCATGGGATTGTTTCAGCACTTGAATAGCGATCAGGGTATTACCATTATTCTCGTCACTCATGAGGCGGACATCGCCGAGCATGCCAAGCGCCAAATCATCTTCCGCGATGGCGCAGTGATTTCCGACAGGCTCAATAACCAAGTGTTGGTGAAACCGGAGTCGTAAATGCGCTGGTTGATGACCTTCAGAATCGCGTTGCGCGCCTTGGCGCGCAACAAGCTGCGCGCGTTCCTCACCATGCTCGGCATCATCATCGGTGTCGGCGCGGTGATCGCCATGGTCGCCATCGGCGAGGGCGCCAAGTCGACCATTCGCTCGCAGATCTCCGCCCTGGGCACCAATGTCTTGATCGTCTTGCCCGGCAGCAACGTCCAAGGCGGCGTGCGCGCCGGCACCGGCAACGTCAACACGTTGGTCGATACCGACGCCCGCGCCATGACTCGCGAACTGCGTTCCGTCGCCTATGCGTCGCCGGTCATGCGCCGCCAGGAACAGCTGATCGCCGGCAATTTGAACTGGGGCAGTTTGGCCCAGGGCGTGGCGCCGGAGTTCGAGCAAATCCGCGACTGGCAGATCGAGGCCGGGCGCTTTCTCCACGACGGCGATATGGACTCCGCCGCCAAAGTCGCGGTTATCGGTCAAACCGTGGCGCGCCAGTTATTCGGTGCCGACGATCCCATCGATTCCGTGATCCGTATTCGCAACATTCCATTTCGCGTCGTCGGCGTTCTCGCCGGCAAAGGCCAGACCGGTCAAGGCCAGGATCAAGACGATACCGTGATGATCCCTTACACGACCATGCAAAAGCGGCTCATGCGGATTACTTGGGTTCAGAGCATCGTCGTGCGCGCCGTCAGCGCCGAAAAAGTCCAGGAAGCTCAGGAGCAGATCACATTGCTCTTGCGCCAGCGCCACCGCATCGCCGAAGGGCGCGAGGACGATTTCACCGTGCGTAATCTTTCCGACATCGCCGAGGCGGCGCAGAGCACGGCGCGGGTGATGGCGATTCTTTTGGGCAGCGTTGCCGGGATATCGCTATTGGTCGGCGGCATCGGCATCATGAACATCATGCTGGTGTCGGTCACCGAACGCACCCGCGAGATCGGCATCCGAATGGCCGTCGGCGCGCGTAGCAAAGACATCATGTTGCAATTTTTGGTCGAGGCCGTCGTCATGGCCGCCACCGGCGGCATCATCGGTATCTTCTTGGGCATCGGCAGTTCCGAGCTTCTCAAGACCTGGGCGCAGTGGCCGACACTGATCGATCCCGCAGTCGTAGCCGTGGCGTTTCTCTTCTCCGGCGCCGTCGGCGTGTTCTTTGGTTTTTATCCGGCCAAGAAAGCGGCGGGTTTAGATCCCATCGATGCGCTGAGATACGAGTAGCGGCGCGTATCGCTGGTCCGTTGGTCTTGGCATTTTTTAATTTTGGTCCGGTTCTCACCAGTCGGTGAACCGATCAATATATCGAAGTCACATCCATTCCCGCAGCCGATTCACGCAAGAAGTGAATTCGAATGCCAAACTCTGCTGTGCACCGATGCGACCGTGCTTTCGCTAGCCAGGGGCCGAAAGGGAATGCGGAGATCTGGCTTGACCCCGCACCCACATATCTGTCATACGACAGTCGGCGCAAGCTTGCTTCGCAAGCGCACCTCGCCTACCTTTCGAACATTGTGCTTGATGTAAACGCGGACGAAGCTGAGCAGAGTTTGAATATTAAAAGGCAAGGACTCACAACCGTTCC
>JBGTCC010000652.1:0-4357 GCA_041749055.1 Thermodesulfobacteriota bacterium
CACATTTTACCGCGCATATGTAGTATTAGTGTGTAAATTAGCCAGACAACCCCGAAAAACAATAGATGGTTCCAAAAGGGTAAGCCGAACGTAGTGTTAGGTTCTGTATGCTGGACGGAAACCCCCTGCCTGCTCAATATACTAATCGTCACCGTTATTGCCGGTGCCGTGAGCAGGGTCGTAATCCACTTCAGGAGCGCAGTAATCACCAGTCCGATCAAAACTCGAAGACTTCCCGATGAGCGATGCAAACCCTGAAGCTCGACCTGCGAAGTGACGAGCGGTGCCTTGTGGTAACGCTCAAGGGTGGCACGCGACGCCTATGCATTTTGTAAGAGAGCGTTGAGTACACGCTGCGAGATAGGACGGGACGGCGGGGAAGTCGATAAACTAGACAGAGTTATTGGAAATAGAAAAACGATCGGGGAAGTGTGTTTTCGAAAAGCCGTCGAGACCGCAACCGTAGCTGGCGAGCATAATTCTTTCGCCACGGATGAGAAGTGATCCGCAGCGCCTTTGCCCGACGGGGAGTAAAGATTCGAAACCTTAACGCAATCAAATCGCTGTCAGAAAATGTCTTAAAACGCGAGCCGAAAGTTCCCGAATTAGGCGCATTGCTCCGATGGACAAAATTCTCCGTAGACCCCAGATTCCGACGGATTTTAAGGTCCTGATTGTCCCCAGCACTTGCCTCCAAGAAGATTTATGTTAGTAATTCTATGAGGTTAGTCTGAAAGTGTGCGCGCCTCACGTGCGCGAGGTCGCAGGTTCAAGTCCTACTGCGACCACCATTTCATCACTTTATCGCATTCGGATCGCGAATTCATCGAAGCCCGGTCCAGCGCAACCGTCATCGATCGACCATGCCGGTTATGAAACGGCCCAAGAAAATCTCGCTTGCCGACCTTCCTCACGTTGGCCGCGGCACGCCGGTGGGTGACTGGTTCCGGCGCCATTGGCTGGCGGTGGGCGCGACGCGCGATTTGCGCGATATTCCTCAAGCCGTCAAAGTGCTCGGCGAAGAGCTGGTGCTGTTTCGCGACGATACTGGCCGGGTCGGTTTGCTCGGTCTGCATTGCTCGCATCGCGGTTCGTCGCTGGAATATGGCGACATCGAGGACGGCGGGCTTCGTTGTCCCTACCACGGTTGGCTGTTCGACGTAGGCGGTCGCTGTTTGGCCATGCCGACGGAGCCGGTGGAACGCGGTTTTAACCGGAAGGTGCGCCATTTGTCCTATCCGATTCGGGAGCAGGGCGGATTGCTCTTCGCCTATCTCGGAGCGGAGCCAGAAAGTCCGCCGCCATTGCCGCGTTACTTGCCGCTGGTCAGCGAGGAGGGGCAGCGATCCCTCGAAGCTACCCGTCTGTACAACTACAACTGGTTCAACTTCATCGAAAACGGCGCCGACCCGGCGCATTTTTCGATCTTGCACCGCGCCGATCCCGCCGAGTCCAATCTGGGCACCTGGCGCAGCTGGTTTTTCAACTTTCGCGATATCCCACCGTTCGATGCCGTCGAGATGCCCTACGGCATGAAAGTGATCTCACGCAAACCGGGACCGACTGCCGACACTGAATATATAGACGAGAAAAGTTTCGCGCTGCCGGCGATCTTGCAGATCGGCGACACCGAGTTCACCCACTTCAAGGCGCCGCGCGAGGCGCTCGCCGCCGGCTCGCATAACGCGCACCTGATGTTCGTGACGCCCAACGACGACGCGAGTTTTACTTTGTACACGGTAAATCACTATACCGGACCAGATAAAGAATTTTTCGACAGGTTGGCGCCGAGTCGCAAAGTTGAAGTTCAAGCGGAGCAGCGGCCCGTCTACGACCGGCGCAGGTTCGCGCCGTTCCGCGGCAGCGTGCGCAGCGAAGACATCGCCTGTCAGTCGACGCAAAAAATATTGGGCAAGCGGCGCGAGCAATTGGCTGAGTCGGATCGCGGCGTGATCATGTTGCGCAAGTTGATTCTTAACGATATTGAATCGGTGCGCCGCGGCGAGCCGCCGCGCGCCCTGGCGAACGCTCAAGAGGGCGATGGTTTGATAAAGATAGATTCTTTCACCGGCCTGCGCAGGAAAGGGATAAGCTAAATCATGTTGCCGATTGTTCTGTGCGCTTTTGCCGTGCTGATTTCCACGGCGAACTCGTCGGCCGCCGCGCCGCTGCGCATCGCCTATAGCGCCATCAGCGGCGCGATGTCGACCTTGTGGGTGGCGCAGGAAGGCGGCTATTTTAAGCGCCAGGGATTGGACACGGAGCTGCTTTACATCGGCGGCGGTTCGCTGTTGATTCAGTCGATGCTGAGCGGCGATGTGCCGTTTGCCTATGGCCCGTCGGTGCCGGTGATCAACGCAACGCTGCGCGGTTCGGACTTGGTGCTGGTCGGCAACACCGGCAATAGTTTGGTGTTTTCGATCATGGCGCGGCCGGAGATCAAGCAGCCGGCGCAGATGCGCGGCAAGAAAGTCGGCGTGACCCGCCTCGGCGGTTCCACCGATTGGGCGCTCGACGCGGCGCTTAAGCATTGGCACATGGAGCGTAATCAGATCACGGTCATCCAAACCGGCGGCATGCCGGAGGGCTTGGCGGCGTTGACCGCTGGCGCCCTGGACGCGGTGGTGTTGTCGCCGCCGAGTAACTTTCGCGCCGCTAAAGCGGGCATGCATGAGTTGGAAGATGTCGGTCAATTGAAAATAGTCTTTCCCAACACACCGCTGTCGACGACGCGTTCTTTCATTCGCGCCAACCGCGACACGGGCCTGCGTTTCATGCGCGGTTTCGCCCAGGGGTTGCAGCGGTTGCGCACGGATAAAGATTTCAGCATGAAAGTCTTGTCCAAGTACACCAAAGTGACCGATGCGGAAACTTTGGCCCAGCTCCATCAAACCTACGGGGTGCGCTATAGCGGCGACCGGATTCCCTATGTGCGGCCCGATAGTATCGACGAGATTCTCCGGCGCACGCCCGGCAAGGAAGCACGCGACGCGAGAGCAGCGGACTTTATCGACAATAGCTTGCTGCAAGAGTTGGAAAAGTCGGGCTGGCTCAAAGGGTTGGGGCGGTGACTTAATGCGCGTGGTGGTCACAGGCGGGTCGGGGCGGTTGGGGCAGTATGTCGTGCGTGAGTTGTTTACCCACGCCCATCAAGTGTCGTCGCTCGATTGCGTCAAGCCGAGAGAGTGCCCGACGCCAACCTATGCGGTCGATCTGACTAGGTTCGATGCGTTGCTCGACCCCTTCAAAAATGCCGATGCGGTGATTCACCTGGCGCGCATTCGCTTTCCCTATACGGAGACCGGCTTCGACGCGGGTACGCAGAAATGGCGCTTCGCCGATCCCGCCGGCGACGCCGAGCGTTTCAATCAAAACCTGGCCATCACCAATAATGTTCTCGCGGCTGCCGAAGCGGTTGGGATTGGTAAAGTCATCTGCGGCTCGAGCCTGGCGGTCTATGGACTTTACTATCCTTCGACGGAACTTCTGCCAGATTACTTACCGGTTGACGAACTGCATCCACTGCGGCCGCAAGATCCCTATGGACTCACCAAACTGGTGGGGGAAAAGCTCTGCGACGGGTTGAGCCAAAAAAGCGCCATGGCGGTGACGAGTCTGCGCTTTTCGGGAATCTATACCGAAGCGCACCGGTCGATGCTGCTGGAGCGCAGGAAAAATCCGCTGGCGCGCGGCGCCGGCGCGTTGTGGAGTTATATCGATGCCCGCGACGCAGCGCGCGCCTGCCGTTTAGCTCTGGAAGCCAATCTTTCCGGCCATCAAATTTTCAACATTGCCGGGTCGCACAGCCTGGTGGATATTCCCACCCGTGAGCTGGTCGGCCGCTACCTGCCGCAGGTCCGTGATTTACGCGCCGGCTTGGACGGTAAATCCAGTGGGTATAGTGTAACTAAAGCGAAAAATGTTTTAGGGTTCGAAGCGAAATTGCCGCTCGTGGATTAGTCGGCGAGTGGCTCATAAAGCGAGATGGATTCAGCCGTCGTTCCTGTGAACGCGGGTATCTAGGTTTTTGTCGTGGCATCGCTGAACCTGGATGCCCGCTTTCGCGAGCATGACGAAATTGCACCCAAGCGCTAAGCTCTGAGGAGCAACGGATTTCGACGTGGGAGTTGAAAACTTACAATGATGGACCTCCGGGAATTTCTCAAAGTCTTGGAAGAAGAGCACGAACTGCAAAAGATCAAAGTCGAGGTCGATGCCAAGCATGAGCTCGGCGCGATCTGCAAGATCCACAACGAGCGCGCCAGTAGCCCGGCATTGTTGTTCGAGAACGTTAAAGGCCACAGCGCTCCAGTCGTCGGTCAGTTGCTGGCGAGCGACCGGCGCGTCGCGTTGGCCT
>JBGTCC010000653.1:0-11058 GCA_041749055.1 Thermodesulfobacteriota bacterium
AATCCGTCGCGACGATCTTCATGATCACCAAGGCGGCGCAGCTCATTGCGGTCTCGACTTGGAATCTGTTCAATTGGAATACGCTCACGCTGTCTGTTCAAGTGGTGCTCTTTACCCTGATCGGGTTTTTCGCCGGACTGAAGATTCAGGATCGGGTGAATCAAACAACCTTTAGCCGGGGCTTGATGCTGCTGCTGGCGATCATCGGCATTATCCTCATTGTACGGGCGTTGACCCAGGCGCTAACTTAACGCCTGGCCAAAAAGTAGCATGGGTTGGGTAAAACAATACCCATCGATCGGAAGGCATCAGCAAGCGGTCAGAGGAACGCTGGCGACCAGTACGCAACGCTTCAACCCATGCGCCAGGTCTGGCGTTGACGGATGGAAAAGGCCGATGGCCGAGATTCACTTTCCGCTTCATCCCAAGACATCGCCGGAAGTTTGTCTAAGGCTTTGATGAAGCGCTCAAGATTGAAAGTCTGCTGCTGTTTCAGGATGTCAAAGACCTCGGCTGCGACCACGCAGGCGATCAGCCGCTTGGGGTCATTACTATTACTAACGAGCTGGTGGTCCACGACTTTCATGATCGCGGCATTCAAGACCGGATTGCTTTGGGCGCACTCACGTTGAAAACCTCCGATTACGCTCACAGCGCCGGCTGGTAGAGATTACTCGGCAATGCGCGCACATAGTCGATGGCTTCCTTGAGTGGGATCACATCGGCATATTTCATCGCCATGTCGAACAGATTGATCTTGTGCGAAGCCTGGCCACGGTCGAAAACGCACTCTTCGATCACTGAAACCTTCAGGTTATAGGAAAACGCGTCGATGACACTGGCGCGGACGCAGCCGCTGGTGGTGGTGCCGCAGACCAGCAAACTATCGGCATGGACTTCGGTGAGCATGCTCATGAGCGCTGTACCGAAAAAGGCGCTGGGCTTTTGCTTGCGCACGATGATGTCGCCGGGCTGAGGCGCGATCTCGTCGACGATCTGATTGGCTTTTTCCCATTGCTCGGTCATATCTTCCGTGGACCGGTTGCTCTTGGCCGCCCAACCGCCGATCAGCACGGTGGAATTGGCGCGATTCTCTTCTGCGGTGGTATAAAACGTCGGCATATGTTTTTTGCGAGCTTCACCGAGCAACTCGCCGATGGCATGGACGCCGTCCCAACCTTCCGCGCCGCAGCTGGTGCGAAAGCGCTTCACCGATTCTAGAATGGGCTCGGGCTTGTCGCCGGTGAAATTATAATTGACGTCGATGATTAAAAGCGCCGGCCGTTGCCCAAGGCCGGCTTTCTTGCCGAAACCGGAAAGAGCAAACACTTCCTTGTCGCGTGGGGTCAAAATATCGTCCCAGGTCGCCATAGCAATTCCTCCAAAATCGAGCGTTAACGCGATATACATAATAAACCCGAAGCGATGTCAAGATGACATTACCGTCAACGCATTGACCGCGAAAGGACCGACGCCTATAACGGGTGAGTGGTTATTGCAATGACCATTTACTAGAGGTGGCGCGCCGACCATGAGGCAATTCAAAGAGAAGCTGAAATCAGTTTTGGTAATTTTGCTGTTATCCGGCTGCGGTTCGCCGGTGGCGGTATGGACCGACGGCGAGGTGCCGTTCGTCCGCTCCACACCGGAAGTGATCGAGCGCATGCTTGAACTTGCGCGCGTCAGGCCAGGAGATGTGATCTATGACATTGGCAGCGGTGACGGTGCGATCATCATCCATGCCGCCAAGAAATACGGCGTCAAAGGCATCGGTATAGAAATCGACCAGGATTTAGTCACCCGCGCGCGCAACAACGCGTATCGGGAAAAAGTCGAACATCTCGTCGAGTTCCGCGCCCAGGATGCCTTTACCGTCGATATCTCGCCCGCCACCGTCGTCACGCTCTACATGCTGCCTGATTTCAACGCCAAGCTGCGGCCGATCATGGACCGCCAGCTCAAGCCCGGCACGCGTGTCGTCTCCCATGACTATCCGATTGAAGGCTGGACGCCGGACCGGGTGGAATCGGTTCGCGGTGACTTCGTGCACGACCATACGGTGCTACTATTTGAGATCCGCTAAAACGCAAAAGGCCCCGCACTGGCGGGGCCCTTTTAGCTTACGCGCGCGAACCACTGTTAATCGCTCGACGTCGTCGGAAACATCAGCGACTTCACCGTCACCGGAATCACTTCAGTGATGCCCAAGCATTCGCCGATATCGATGTAATCCAGATCGCCGACTTCGATGCCGTCGATGGCGATAATGTCGCGGGATACTTTGAGTTCATCCCGCAGTATCGCGCCAAGTGACTTGGCGATGTCCAAATCCAAGGTCAAATAGAGCGGACACTTGGCATCGTCAGCGCCTTTGAGAATCTCCGCCACGCCCTCGGCAATGCTCCTGACCGATTGGTAGGTCGGCACGCCGCTGACGGTCAATGACAAGGCCAAACCTGACGTGAAGCAGCTCAGGTCAAACTTTCTGAGCGACTGTTTAATCGCCTCGGTTACCGAATCGCCGTCGCGGATCGGCGCTTGAATAACTTTCAAGCCATGCACCGGCAGAGCTTTTTCGTTGGAGACATAACTGGTGTTGCCGCTCGCTTGAATCGTATATTCGCCGGCGCCGATGACGGTGGCGCGAATCCCTTCAATGGGCTCGCGCAGGACACCCGTTGGCAGTTTTTTCAAATAGCCGCGCATGTTCTTGCCGAGCACCGGCCCGATGTCGCCATAGGATGTCGCATCTCGGTCGTAAACATGCTCGGAAACGCCGCCGGAAAACACCAGATGCTGCACTTGCTTGAACCCCTTGTAGTTGACGAAAGGCGGCGTCACCATCAAGGATTTCGCCATCGGCGAGGTGGGGCCCTGCTCGATGATCTCGTAGAGAATTTTCGCCATATAAGCGCCGAAGTCTTCCTTCATTTTTTCGCTGATCTTCTCGCCGAGCTCGACTTTATGTCCAAGTTCTTTCATCATCGTCCGGCCCGGAGCTTCAATGCGGGTAATCTGGTTTTTTTCATTGAAGGCGATCAGCCGCGCGCCGACGCTAATCGACGCCGTTTGCGTCACCACGCCTTCTTCGACGAGCGCGAATTTAGTCGTGCCGCCGCCCATGTCGACATTGAGCACGGTCTTGTGCTCGCCCTTCGACAGATCCACCGCGCCGCAACCGTAAGCGGCCAATAGCGCCTCGTGGTTATGGCCGGCCGCCGCGCAGATAAACTTGCCGGAATATTTGGCGAAGTTCTCCACGATCGGCTGGGCGTTTTCTTTTTTCAAAGCTTCGCCGGTGATGATGACCGCGCCGGTGTCGACATCCTCCGGCGTCAAGCCGGCTTCTTTATAGGCGTTGTGGATGAAATCATTAACCGTATCGGTGTCGATCTTGGTCGCCGAGAGATACGGCGTCAGCAAGATCGGCGAGCGATAGAGCACCTCGCGACCGGTGACCCGGAACTTACCGGATAACGACGCGCCTTCGCGGCGCAGCGTGATATGCGAGAAAATCAAATGAGATGTCGACGAGCCAATGTCGATACCGACGCTTTTGAGCGAGAACATCTCCAACCCTTCGATGTCGGTGACGATCTCATCCTCTTTAATGATGAAATTATCCGGATGGTCGTGATCGTAGATATCGTCGTGCATCTTTAGCCTCTGTATATCCGCCATATTGTCCTACCCTAATAACAGGAATCCCCGCTCGCTGGAGCGGGGATTCCGTAATCGAATTTTAGTTAATATAAATTTATTGCTTGCCCATCGTCTTGGACCAGTCGTAGTCCGGGTTGGTGTAGGCTTCGGCCGGCATGATGCTCTTGATGCCGCGCTTGGCCAACTCTTCTTCAAACTTCTGACGAATGAACGGATCCTCGTTGGGATACTCGATCTGATCCTTGGCGCGGTCTTCGATCTTTTCCGCATGGCCATGGAACTGCATGGGCGGATGAAGCGCCAGATAGCGCGCCATGTCGCCGCCGGCATTGAAATGCTGGTGGAACCATTTATCCGGCGGCGTGATCATGCTGCACTCATGCCACGGGCAGACGACTTTCTCTTTGCCCTCTTCCCACATGATCGAATAGCCTTCACCGGCGGGAATGATGATCGCCCGGCCGGGGCCATGACGATGCGCCTTTTTATAAGTTTTGGGCGCGAACACCGACATATGGGCGGTCAGTTCGGAATTGGGAAACTGCATGAACACGCTCTTGCCGCCGGCGCCGCGCCGTTCGTTGGCGTCGAGCTTGTTCCAGGCGCGCATATCCGGGAAAAAGTTTCCGTACCAGAAGGCGCGCATGCCCAAACCCTCGTCGGCGTCCTTGGCCTGAACCATCTTCGCTTCCGAATAAAAGTCGCCCTGGTCGGCGGTGATTTTCGACTCGTAGGGATTGTTGAAATACATGTCGGGCTCGGGCAACGCCGACATCGCCATCGGCATGTAGCTGTAATGAAAAAGTTTAACCGGCTTGTCACCGGTCATGTTGCTGAAGACATGCCAGTGGTTGCGCGGCACGAGAAACATCGAGTGCTCTTGCCATTCGAAGTTCTTCTTGGCTTTGCCTTCACCAGACCATACGGTGGTCAAACCACGGCCCGAGCAAACGTATACGACCTCATCCAACGCGAACTTTACCGGCGGCAATGACTTACCGGGAGGGACTTCAGTCACGCGCGCGGCGCTGACGCCTTCTTGGCCCCACAGCTGAATGAAGGCGGCCTTGCAGCCTCTTTCCTCCCACCACTCCAACTCGACGGTGCGCAGATCGGGAATAAAATAACCCTTATGGATTGGAATGCCTTTCGACTTCATCCACCGGTCGTAGGTGAATTCCTTGCTCCACATGGTAATAACGGGTTCTTGACTAGCGGCTTCAGCCATAACTCTTCCTCCTTACTGCTTGCTCCTATCCTATTTACTTATCTTCTTGTTTCTTTACTAGCAACCTGGAGCCTGGCCAGCGCACGCCGCTGCGCCTCTTCTTGCTGGCCATACTCGGCGTCCTCGAAGTTGAGCTCGCCCAGCCGTTTCTCGGCCCTTTCCTTGGCCCGCTGCGCCCGCGCTGTGTCAATTTCACTGGCGAACTCCGCCGCCGAAGCCAGCACGGTCATGACGTTATCGAGCACCTCGGCGTAGCCGCCACCGACGACCAAAACATGACGGGCGGCGCCTTGCTTGTAGCTCATCTCGCCGGGAACCAATGTCGACAAGAACGAAATGTGATTGGGCAACACGCCGAACTCGCCCAGTTCGCCCGGCGCGCTGACCTCGTCGACTTCTTCGTCGAGAACCAACCGGCTCGGGGTTACGACTCTCAGTCTAATTTTATCTGCCATCTTCGCTCTTTTGCGATCTTTGAATCCGACCTTGAACGTATTGAACGGTTTGAACGACTGGAACGGAAAGCGGTTTCTCGTTCAACAGGTTAAAATCGTTCAAGCGGTACAAACCGTTAAATTCACCCCGTTAGCGGTTTACGCTGCCGCCATCTTCTTGGCTTTTTCAACAACCTGCTCGATGGTGCCGACCATGTAAAACGCCTGTTCGGGGATATCGTCGTGTTTGCCGTCGACCACTTCTTTAAAAGCGCGGATGGTGTCCTTCAATTCGACGTAAGCCCCGGGAATTCCGGTAAACTGTTCGGCGACATGGAACGGCTGCGACAGGAAGCGCTGCACGTGGCGGGCGCGCGCGACCGTGAGTTTGTCATCTACCGACAGCTCGTCCCTGCCGAGAATCGCGATGATGTCCTGCAAGTCTTTGTAGCGTTGCAGGATCAGCTGCACCGACCGGGCGACCTCGTAATGTTCCTGGCCGACGACTAACGGATCGAGAATGCGCGAGGTCGAGTCGAGCGGATCGACAGCCGGATAAATGCCTAACTCGGCGATCTGGCGGGACAGAACCGTAGTCGCATCCAAATGGGCGAAGGTGGTCGCCGGCGCCGGGTCGGTCAAGTCGTCGGCCGGGACGTAAATCGCCTGCACGGAGGTAATCGAACCCTTGCGCGTGGTCGTGATGCGTTCCTGCAACTCGCCCAAGTCGGTCGACAACGTCGGCTGATAACCGACGGCGGACGGCATGCGGCCGAGCAGGGTCGAAACTTCCGAGTTGGCCTGAGTGAAACGGAAGATATTATCCAGGAACAACAGCACGTCGCGGCCTTCGTCGTCGCGGAAGTATTCCGCGAGAGTCAACGCCGTCAAGGCGACGCGGGCGCGGGCTCCGGGCGGTTCGTTCATCTGGCCGTAAACCAGCGAAGCTTTGTTGATAACCCCGGACTCTTTCATTTCGAGCCAGAGATCATTGCCTTCGCGGGTACGCTCGCCGACACCGCCGAAGACGGAATAGCCGCCATGCTTCATGGCGACGTTGTTGATCAGTTCCATTAGAATGACGGTCTTGCCGACGCCGGCGCCACCGAACAGGCCAACTTTTCCGCCGCGCGCATAGGGCGCCAGCAAATCGACGACTTTGATGCCGGTTTCAAACGCCTGAATTTTGGTTTCTTGATCGACGAATTCGGGTGCGGAACGGTGAATGGGCGAGGTTTTCTTTGCATTGATCGGGCCGCCTTCATCGACCGGTTCGCCGATGACATTGAGAATTCGTCCCAGAGTCTCTTCGCCTACCGGCACGCTGATACCCGCGCCGGTATCGAGCACGTCCATGCCGCGCACCAACCCCTCAGTGGTGTCCATGGCGATACAGCGCACGGTGTTTTCACCCAAGTGCTGCGCCACTTCGATAACCAAATTCCACTGCGCGTCGCTGATCGCCGGATTGGTGATCTTGAGCGCGTTATAAATCGGCGGCAGCGCGCCGTCGGAAAACTCGACATCGACAACCGCACCCAAAACCTGGGTGAGTTTACCCGTACTCATTTTGTTAAACCCTCCGGATCATGTCGTGCTCGTGTTCGTGGTTCGTGCTCGTATTTGCTGAGTTCGTTGTTTTCACGAGCACGAACACGATTCACGAGCAGGATTTATTATTTCAATGCTTCCGCCGTGCCAACAATTTCCAACAGCTCGCGAGTGATCGAAGCCTGGCGCGCCCGGTTCATTTGCAGCGTCAAAGAGCCGATCATCTTCGACGCGTTGCCGGTGGCCGATTCCATGGCGGTCATGCGCGCGCCATGCTCGCTGGCGGTCGCTTCCAACAATGCGCGCTGCACGGCAACCCCCGTGATGCGCGGTAAAAGACTGGCCAAGAGTTGCTCGACCCCGGGCTCGTATAAATACTCCGTCTGTTGTTGCGCTTGAGCTTCTTTGGACTCGGCCAGCGCCACCGGCAAGAGTTTCTCCAGCGTCGGCACTTGGGACAACGCCGAGCGGAATCGGCTGTAGAGAATGTAAACCCCGTCCACATCACCGCCGACAAACCGGCTGATTAATTTCTGCGCGATCTCACCGGCCAATTCGTCCGCCGCTTTGTAGAGAATATCGATGTAGCGGTCGACAATCTTGGCGCCGCGCCGGCGAAAATAGTCGCCGCCCTTGCGTCCCACTAAGGTCAATTCGATTTCCCGGTCGCCCGACTGCCGCCGGATAAACGCCTCCGCCGCGCGGATCAAGTTGGTGTTGTAGCCGCCGCAAAGCCCGCGATCGGAAGTAAACAGCACGAGCTGAACTTTCTTCTCCTCGCGGGGCGTCAGCAGCGGATGGGCTTCACTGGAAACCCGCGCCGCAACGTTTCTTAACAACTCGGTCATCTTCTCGGCGTAGGGCCGCGCTTGCACCGCGGCTTCCTGAGCGCGCCGCAGCTTGGCCGCCGAGACCATCTTCATGGCCTTGGTGATCTGCTGGGTGTTGCGCACCGAGCCGATCCGTTTACGTATGACTTTGAGGGTTGCCATAATAATCGACGTTTCGGGTTGCGAGTTCAGGGTTTCGGGTTAACTCGAAACCACAAACCCGAAACTCGCAACTAAGCTTTAAAAACCCCTTTGAATTCTTCCAGCACTGTGTTGAGCTTGCCGCGCAGGTCGCCATCCAACTCGCGTTTCTGAAGAATGTCGGCGAAGACATCGGGGTGGCGCGAGCTTATAAACGAGAAAAGTTCTTGCTCGAATCGCTTGAGCGCAGGAATCGGCAGCTCGTCGACGAAGCCATTCGTGCCGGCGTAAATGATCACCACTTGCTGCTCCACCGACAGGGGTTGATATTGGCCTTGTTTGAGCAATTCCACCAGGCGCGCGCCACGGTTAAGCTGTTTTTGCGTCGCCGCGTCCAAGTCCGAACCGAACTGGGCGAAGGCGGCCATTTCACGGTATTGAGCCAGTTCCAAGCGCAGCGTACCGGCGACCTGCTTCATCGCCTTGATCTGCGCGTTACCGCCGACCCGGGAGACCGAGATACCGACGTTGATTGCCGGCCGGACACCGGAGTAAAACAGATCGCTTTCTAAAAAGATCTGCCCATCGGTGATCGAAATCACGTTGGTCGGAATATACGCCGAAACGTCGCCGGCTTGGGTCTCGATGATCGGTAAAGCGGTCAGTGAACCGCCGCCGCGGTCGGCGCTCATTTTGGCGGCGCGCTCGAGCAAACGGGAATGCAGATAGAAGACATCGCCGGGATACGCTTCGCGTCCGGGCGGACGGCGCAGCAGCAGAGACAATTGGCGATAGGCAACCGCGTGTTTCGACAGATCGTCATAGATAACCAATGCATGGCCGCCATTGTCGCGAAAGTACTCGCCCATGGTGCACCCGGAGTAAGGCGCAATGAACTGAAGCGGGGCGGATTCCGATGCGGTCGCGGCGACGACGATGGTGTATTCCATGGCGCCAGCCTCTCTGAGCTTGTCGACGACCTGGGCAACCGTGGAACGTTTTTGACCGATGGCGACATAGATGCAGATGACGTTGCCGCCCTTTTGATTGATGATGGCGTCGAGGGCGACGGCGGTTTTGCCGGTCTGGCGGTCGCCGATGATCAGCTCGCGCTGGCCGCGGCCGATGGGGATCATGCCGTCGATGGCTTTAAGACCGGTTTGTAGCGGCTCTTTCACCGGCTGGCGGGCAACGATGCCGGGGGCCTTCAGTTCGATGCGACGGCGTTCTTTGGATTCGATCGGACCGCGGCCGTCGATCGGCGTTCCAAGGGCATCGACCACGCGGCCGATCATTTCATTACCGACCGGAACCTCAGCGATGCGGCCGGTGCGTTTGACCGTGTCGCCCTCTTTGATCATATGGGTCTCGCCGAACAACGCGGCGCCGACATTGTCTTCTTCTAAGTTCAGCGCGATACCGAATATCCCATGGGGAAACTCTAGCAGCTCACCGGCGGCAACTTTGTCTAAGCCGTGAATGCGCGCGATACCATCGCCGGTGGAAAGCACCGAGCCGACTTCCTGGATCTCAACCGTCTTATCGTAGTCGCGAATCTGCTCTTTGATGATCCGGCTGATTTCCGCTGTTCCGATCTCCATCTCTCAACTCCTTAATAACCGCGCGCGATGCGCTGTTTCATCTTTGCCAATTGCGTTCGCACGCTGCCGTCATAGATCTTTCCTTCCAGCTCCACTTGCAGGCCGCCGAGCAACTCCGGGTCGACGACTTGCTGCAAGATCACCTCTTTGCCGCAAAGGCTCCGCAGCTGGCCACGCACGCGCTCCACCAGCGCCGGCTCAAGGGCCGTAGCACTAACCACTTTGGCATCGACCCGGCCGCGGGCTTCGTTGAGCAAGCGGCGATAGCAGTTGACGATGCCGGTCAAGTGGCTCAAGCGGTCGCGCTCCAAGAGCAGCGACAGAAACCTGACGGTCAGCGACGATAGCTTCTGGTTTTGCGCGACTTGGCTAAGAATCTGTTTGCGCGTATGGACGGCGAAAGCGGGATTGGTGAGAACTTGTTGCAGGGCGGACTTGCTATAGTCCGAGAAAAACTGTTCGACTTCGACGCCGACGGCGTCTTCCTGGCCGCCGTCGCGCGCCAATTGAAACAGCGCCTTGGTGTATCTGCGTGCTAGGCTGCCTTCGATCATCGCGCCTGTCCAAGTCTTTGGATAAAATCGTCCGCCAGGCGGTTTTGATCCTCCGCCGACAAGTTGCTTTGGAGCAACGCCCGCGCCGCGGCTTCAGCCTGGACCGCCATGTCCTCGCGTATTTTTTGCCGCGCCATTTTTACTTCCTGATCGGCGAGAATGATGGCGTCGGCTTTGATCTTCGCCGCCATGGCATTGGCTTCGCCGACGAGCTTGGCTTTGTCGCGCTCGCCTTCGTCGCGCAGTGTCGCTTGCAAGCTTTGCACTTGCTGCTCCACTGCGGCGAGTTTGGTTTTGTATTCGTCAACCAGCGCCTGAGCCGCGGCCTTTTTTGCCGAGGCTTGCGCCATCGTGGCGACTACTTCGTCGCGGCGATTTCGCAGAAAACTTCGTACTGGGGGAAGCGCGAACTTGACGATGATAAAAGCGTAAATGAGAAAATTGAGGGCGGGGAAGACAACCTCAGTGATCGACGGCACATGATGTTCAGCACCGCCGGCGGCCCAGGCCTGGGCGATCGTGAATATGCCGAGAAAATCCTGGCTGCTCACCCGACTCTCCTCCCAAGAACTTTGTGCACCATGTCGGCAGCCACGACACTGACTTCCGCCGCGGCCAGCCGATTTTCCTGTTCCATGGCGGCCGCGACTTCCTGTCTGACCTGATCGAGAGTCTGGGTGGCTTCGGCGCGCGCCTGGCCCAAGATCTTTTCGCGGTGCTGGCGCGCATCCTGATTGATCGCCTCTTTCGCCGCGTAGCCCGCGGTTTGGCCCTGGGCGATTTTTTCATCGAATTGGGCCTTGAGCTTGGCGCCCTCATGCTCCAGGTCCACCGAATCATGCTGCGCCCCGGTGGTTTTATGCTCGCGCTCTTCCAGCGACCGCATATACGGCTGAAACAGCAGCTTACTGAGAATCAGCCAGAGGACGACAAACAGGACGATCTGATAAACTATGCTGTAATCAAGATGAATCATGGATCAACGACCGCTTACAAACATGCTCTCACTCGGGTTCCGCTGCATCCGCAATGGCGCAACCCAGTACCCAATTAATA
>JBGTCC010000654.1:0-5089 GCA_041749055.1 Thermodesulfobacteriota bacterium
ACCGGCGTCGCCGGAACGTCCCCGGCACGCGTGTTGGCGTAAGTTATGTGATCGTGGGTTTCATCCCAAAAATTGCATGAACTGACGACGCCCCTGTCCCAGGGACATCCCGAAGAGAGGGAAATGATCAGACTTGAAAAACCGAGAGCAAAAGATAATGCGGCCTGCGGCGTGATGCTACCGAGCTACCAATCCAACCAGGAGGAGATCGCCCCTTCAGGGCGTCAAACTCGCCGGCCACCGATAAATTATCCGGGAAAAATGAAGTTGACGACAAATCCTTGAACGATTGTCGCAAAGACTCGAGCGAGAATGACGACGCTATCATATCGAACGCATTGTAGGTTTCGACACAGTGAATCGTTCTCACGGGTTCATCGCTAGACCGGGTTGACACTTCGAACAGTCCCGGGCTATTGAATTTGCCGTCGACTGACTGCTCGTTAGTGTGCTCCTCACCGTGTTGCAGACATTCGTCGAAGGCCCAAGCGACGCTTGAATAGGCGAGCAGAACCGACAAGCCTAGCGATCCTAAAGTCTTAATAAATTTTATCTTCATACTAACAGGCGCTCATCACAGCCAACGATCTACTACGCAATATAGCCGCCAAGCGTTAATACCCGTCGAAAGCTCCACAGTCCCGCCAATTTTTAATATCGCAGTTCCCAAGATTGACAATGCCGGCCGAGATAATATGCACAATTACGAAAAGTCAGTGGTCTCGGTTCAACCTGCCCTTGGTTATCCGTGATTATTGCTGCGTTCATTGAATTCGATACCGTCCCGCGCAAGCGCCTCATCGCTGGCTTTCGCTGCCACCGTGCCTGGCGGATGTTCAAACCAACCCGGATCTTTGTCGTAACTTTTCAATCGATCACGCACCTTGACGAGGGTGAACATCCCGCCCATGGAGATGTAGTCGCCGAACGGACCGGTGGCCCCCTTCATCGATATGGTATTGCGGGGATACGGCATCACCTCGCTCATTTTGCCCATATCCATGCCGGTGTTCCCCATGGTCATATAGGCCGGCAAGAGCGGCCGAACTTTTTCTTCAAGTCCCTCGGGTTTTATCCCGACCATATTGGGGAAGTCATGGCCCATCTGATTCATTACGTGATGGGTCATGTGGCAATGCATCGCCCAGTCTCCCGGCGCGTCGGCGATGAATTCGATATTGCGCGTTTGACCGACCGCGACCAACACCGTGGTTTCCGGCCATTGAGCGGACAAGGGAATGTCTTCTCCGTCGGTGGCGGTGATCCGAAAATGAAAGCCATGGAGATGAATCGGATGATGATCCATCGCCCCGAGATTACCGAAGCGCATACGAACCTTATCGCCGGTCCTGCAGACCATCGATTGGGTCGACGGAAAGACTTTGCCGTTGATGGTTAAAATATTAAAGCCGCTGTCTTTTACCGTGTTCGGGCGCGCCGTGCCGGCTTCGACGACCCACTCGCTCAGCATCATGACAAAATCCCGGTCCACCCGATATTCGGCTGTCGGAGTGCGCGGATGAATGACGAACATACCGATCATACCCATGCCCATCTGGGTCATCTCGTCATGGTGGGAATGGTACATGAACGTGCCATGTTGTCTTAGCGTCCATTCATATCTAAAGGTTTCTCCCGGTTTAATATAAGGCTGAGAGAGCCCGCCCACGCCATCCATGCCAGCCGGGAGATAGATACCGTGCCAGTGGATCGAGGTCGCAACCGACAAACGATTGGTCACGTAAATGCGCACTCTCTCACCCTCAACCGCTTCGATCACCGTGCTATTGATGCGCCCATTGAAGCCCCAGCATTTAGCGCGCAAACCGGAGTCGAACGCATGATCCAACTCTTCGGCGATAAGATGAAATACTTTGACACCGTCGACAACTTTAAACGGGAGCACGCCGCCGTTTGGCACTACGACGGGCTGATAACCCTTGCCGGGTAAAACCGCTGGCAACGGTTTTACCTCCATCGGACCGCCGCTATAACTCTTCTCCCAGTAATCCCGGCTGGCGGAACTCTTCGGTCCCGATGACGGCTGATATGGCGACGAACCGCCCGCATGAGATTTCGCCTGCCCGTCTTTGCTAAACAGCGCTACACCGCCGGCGATGGTCGCCGCGCCGAGACCCAACATTTCTCGCCTGGATAATTTCTTGGCCATATTCACTCCTTGGCAATTAATGCCCTGCTTGATCCGCCATCTTTTTTGAACCGCCCGTTTGAGCGGATGCGATTCCAAGCGAAACCGGCAAACGCCCGTTCATGATCTGTCCGGCATCGCCCCGGGCCAGCCAGTAATCGCGCAGCGCTTCGATATAAGCGACGGCGGTATCGATCTGCTGTTCGCGCGCGCGCAGCAACTGGATTGGACCCAGTTGCATGGCGTTGTAGTGCAGTTGCGCTTCGTTGACGATGCGCTCTTGCAACGGCAACATGATGTCCCGGTAGTAAAGCGCGCGATCCCGCGCACCTTCCATGCGGTCGCGGATGGCGCGCGCGGTGGCGCGGACGCGAATCGCCAGAGCGTAATACTCTTGCTGAGCCCTTCGCAGCTCCACCGCGGCGCGGCTAACCCGCGCCTGCCCCTGGTCGAACAACGGAATGGGAAACTCCAGCGTCGGGCCGACGTTCCATGAACCGTCTGCCCTTTCCCCAAGCGCTCCGGCGTGCAGCTCGGGAACCAGCGCGGTCCACCGGTTGAATCCCAACTGTTCGCCGGCGGACACGAGACGTTGCCGGGCAGTCAAAAGATCCAAGCTACGATTGAGCGCGACACGCTCAATATCCTCAATCTGGATCGGCTGCGCCGGCGGGTCGGACAAACGTTCCTCGCTTTGCCACGCCGTCTGATCGCCCCACAGGCCCATTAAAATGTTCAGCTCTTCACGGCTTTGCCGACCCGCGACCTCGGCGGATCTAAGCGCCAATTTACCGCCCTCCATGAGCGCTCGGTCTCGAGCAAAATCGAGGTCGCTGATATTACCCGCTGCTTGTAGCCGCCGGCTGACTTCAAATGACGCAGCGAGCGCTTGCACTGTGGTCTGGCGCAGTTCGAGCATTTGCTCATTGGCCTGATGGATTAAGAAGGTGGTTCGAACCCGCGCTGCAAAATCCATTACCGACCCGGTTACCCGGCTTTTCGCCTCCTCGAAGCGGGCCGCCGCGACACGCTTGCGCAGGGGTAAGTAAAAAACCTCGAGGAAACTTACCACCGCGCTCAAGTCTAGTTCCGGTTTGCCGCCGCCAGGCGCCGGCCATCTTATGGACGCGTCGAAGAGGGGATTTTTGAGCAGTCCCGCTTGCACCAAGTCCGCCTGTGCAACGCCGAGATCAGAGTATACCGCCTGCAAGTCTCGATTGCCGATCAAGGCTATCTGAACGGCCCGATCGGCATTGAGTCTCTCTTTCAAAAGCGCGGCAACTTTATCGGCCGCCTCTTTATCGAGCTCGGTGCCGTTGTTCCAATAGATTCTCGCACCGCTCCGTTCCGCTACCGTGGCAGTGATTTCAGAAAAACCGGCATTGAGGCTCACGGTGGCGCAGCCGCCCAGAACTAAGGCAATCGGCAATGCCAGGAGCGCAAAATTATTCTTCGACAACATCGGATCGACTCCCCTATTCAACGCTTGCGAGGCGCGTGAAGCCACAATCATTGATTGCGCTTTTCGAACTTGATGATGGATTTCTTCTCAATATCGATGGTAAAGCGAACCTTATCCCCTTGTTTCAGGCCCTCTAGTAGATCAGCGGACTCGACTCGATATCCCATCGTCATGGCGTCCATAAAATTTTTGATCGCGCCATGCTCCAATACGACCTGGCTACTGCTCGGAACCACGGCAACGACGCTCCCCTCTCCGACGGCAGTCTGAGGCGCGCTCGTCGCGGCAGCACCGGTGCCATGTCCGTCCTTCGTCATATCCATTTTCATATCCATGGACGCGGCTTGCGCCTGTCGCGGCAACGGAATATCCGCCTTGGTATAAGCGAGTGTTTGAGAAGGAGGCCGGACAGGCACTCCCATCGCTTCTGCGTGCGCGGGATGATTAGAAGTCAGAGCTGCTGGCACATAACTCGCGCAGCCTGGCAACCACAACGATATGCCGATTGCCCATTGAGCTTTATATTTCATTTTGATCTCTCTCCTTTTCATGACTCTTTTTATTAGCCTCTGGTTAAGTGAAAACTTGTCGAAGTAGAAAGCCTTGATGGCGACAGCGATACCGGCCTTGCCGGCGCGCTGCTAAGATTCAACCGCCCGAGCCGCAGCGCGTTGACAATCACGGACAGCGAACTCAGGCTCATCGCCGCGCCGGCGATTACCGGGCTGAGCAACCATCCGAAGAACGGATACAGCACGCCCGCCGCGACCGGAACGCCCAAGGCGTTGTAAACAAACGCGAGAAAGAGGTTTTGCCGGATGTTCGCCATCATGGCGCGGCTCAGCGAGATGGCTCGGCTGATGCCGCGAAGGTCTCCCTTGACGAGGGTGATGCCGGCGCTTTGAATCGCCACATCGGTCCCGGTACCCATGGCAATGCCGACGTGAGCCGCCGCCAGCGCCGGCGCGTCGTTGACCCCGTCGCCTGCCATCGCCACGACGCGTCCCTGCTCTCGCAACTGGCGCACCCGTTCGTGTTTGCGCCTCGGTTCCACGCCGGCTTCGACCTCGTCGATAGCGAGCTTTTTAGCGACGGCTGCCGCCGTTCCCGGGTTGTCGCCAGTCATCATGATGATCTTCAAACCAAGACGATGTAGCTCCTCGATGGCGGCCGCCGTGGTAGGTTTGATCGGGTCGGCCAAAACCAGCAGACCAGCATGGCGCCCGGCGCGTCCAACGTGGATCACAGTGTTCCCCTCGCCTTCCAATTTAGCCGCGAGGCTGGCCACGCCATCGAGCCCAAGGACTCCGCTCTGCTTCATAAAAACGGCCTTGCCGACGACGATTTCACGATCGCCGAGTTTTCCTCTTACGCCGCCGCCCGTGACCGAGTCGAATTCCGCCACGGCTTCCGGTTTCACACCCCGTGCCGCCGCGCCTTCCACGACCGCGGCCGCAAGCGGATGCTCGCTAGGCAAC
>JBGTCC010000655.1:0-2165 GCA_041749055.1 Thermodesulfobacteriota bacterium
TCCCGGCGTGCTCGGCATCGTCGCGTCGCGGGTGGTCGAGCGCTTCTACCGTCCGACGGTGGTGATTGGTTTCAATGACGGCGTCGGCAAGGGCTCGGCGCGCAGCATCCGCGGCTTTCATATGGTCGAGGCGTTTCATGCCTGCGCCGATCATTTAGATAAATTCGGCGGTCATGAGTTCGCCGCCGGCTTGTCCATACGGCAGGAATGTCTAGAACCGTTTGCCGCAGCCTTCGAGCAGGCGGCGCGCCAAACTCTCTCCGCCGAACAATTGTCGCCGCTGTTGGAAATCGACGCGCAGCTGGATTTTTCGCAGTTAACTTTGCCCTTGATGCGCCAACTGGAAGTCATGCAGCCCTTCGGCGTCGGCAATCCCGAACCGATGTTCACGACGTTCAACGCCGAGGTCTGCGAGCGCAGGGTGTTTTCCGCCGGCGTGCGCTTCCGTTTGCGCCAAGCGGGGAAAGTGGTCAGCGGGGTTATTTTCGGCGTTGGTGATGAATACCCTGGACAGCCCGGTGAAAGCATCGACGTCGCTTATCGGTTGGCGGAGAATGAGTGGAATGGTAATACCAGCGTCGAGTTGAAGATCGCCGATATGCGGATGGCGAAATAGGGAATAGTGGTTAGTGAGCTAGGGATTAGTGTCGGACAATGCAAATAGCGAGGGCAATGAATGAAAATGTTTAAAGCGAACATGTTCAGCGCTTGTTTGTTGCTTGCATGGGTCCAAGTGGCCTTCGCCCGCCAAATACGTCAAGATCGACGGCGCGCCGACCATCGACGGCACCCATGAAGCATTCGCGCCCTACTGGGCCATGAGCCTGGCGGTGCGGCCTGAGGCGATCCGCGGCCAGTTCGAGTACATCGATGAAAAAGAATTTCCCAAAGTGAAAAACGCCGATCCCAGAGAGTTCTACGATAATTCTTTCGTCGAAGATTTGACTAAGTCGGGCTTTCTGAAAAATCTCGGCATGAAATAGCCGAGGCAAACCGCCGATCCGCCAACGGGGAAATTCAAAATGGGAATTCAGAGCCGCAGGGATATCGTCTACCTGGCGCTGGCCGGCTTCTTCGTCACCAATGCGATCCTCGGCGAATTGACCGGCGGCAAGCTGTTTACTTTCGGGCCATTTACTTTAAGCATCGGCGTGATTCCCTGGCCGGTGGTGTTTATCGCCACCGATTTGATCAACGAGTATTTCGGCAAAGAGGGCGTGCGCCGTTTGACGTTCATGACCATCGGCCTGATCGTCTACGCCTTCGTCATCCTGTTTCTCGCCATGCAAGTGCCCGCCGCTTCGTTTTCGCCGGTCACCGACGCGCAGTTCCAAGGCGTGTTCGGCCAGTCGTTGTGGATCATCGTCGGTAGCGTCATCGCTTTCGCGCTTAGCCAACTAGTAGACGTTTTCATCTTCTGGCTGGTGCGCCACAAAACCGGCGGCCGATACCTCTGGATGCGCGCCACCGGCTCCACCGTGGTCTCGCAACTGATCGACAGCATCGTCATCATCGGCATCGCCTTCTGGCTGCCCGGCAAAGTCCAGACCTCGGAATTCGTCACTGTGGCGGCATCGAACTATTCCTTCAAACTCATTGTCGCCCTCAGTGTCACGCCGTTGCTCTACGCCGGCCACGCCGCCATCGACCGCTACTTGGGCAAGGAAGAGGCGCATCAGTTGATTGAGCAGTCGGCTAAGGTGAGTGAAGGAGGGGTGCTGTAAAGCGCATCGTGGCCGCTTGGTTGGTAGACATTGGCGAAATCAGACTTGATCGAATCGAAAAAGGAGTGCGGATATTCTTGTCGGCGTGATTGATTCGGACGAGATCCTTGAGTGTCTCGCCAGTTCAACCTTGAACCGGCGCTCTTGCCTGCCGCCAATTTTATCCGCATCGATTCCATCCCGGCACGGCGAGATCCGGTCTTTTATTCTTTTCAACATTGTCCAATATTAGACGGTAATCGCTTCCGAGTCAGCTATGGTGATCACAATAGGTTGAAAAATCTATTGGATTCTCGAGTTCGTAATGGCGCGCAAGAGGTAGAAGGCCGGGCCACCTAGACAGCGGTGACACGGACTTCGGTTCCGGTTCGACGGCGAATGTTTTCTCCCGGTTCTGCCCCCTTCCTCTTCCAATATCCACAGGCCGTCGGCGCCTGCAAA
>JBGTCC010000656.1:0-14835 GCA_041749055.1 Thermodesulfobacteriota bacterium
AAGCCAAAAAGCTCGGCGGATCGGAAAAATTCTTTACCCGGCAATTTCTTACCAAGGCCCTCGGCCAAAGCCGTTGAAAGGAACCGTCATGGCACAAGATCTCGAACTGAGTCTCCTGCTCGCCGACTATCACCGCACCCACCCGATCCTCGCCGGCGCAGTCGCCGCCGAGGGCATCAGGTTTGCCTCGCAACAAGCGATTCCCGGCGAGGCCTGCATGCGGCCGGTATACGAAGAGTTTGACATCGCCGAGATGTCGCTCTCTTGGTATCTGATGGCGCGCAGCCGTAACGAGCCGGTGATCGCCCTGCCGATCTTTCCCCTGCGCATGCAGATCCATCCGTATATTTTTTGTTCGCCGTCAGCCGGCATCGAGCGGCCTGAAGACTTGAAAGGCAAAAGAATCGGCATGGACCAATACCGCCTCACCGTCGGCCTGTGGGCCAGAGGGATTTTGCAGGAGTATCATGGCGTGCGGCCCCAGGACTGCCAATGGTTCACCTCCGAGCCGGAGTCGCCGGACGCCGGTTTTCAAACCCCGGAGAAAGTCAGCATCACTCTGGCAAATCAGTCGACGGAAGCGATGCTCCTGCGCGGCGAACTCGACGCCCTGATCCCGCCCAACATCGTGCCGTCGTTTCGCAACAAGGACCCGCGCATTCGCCGGCTCTTCGCAGACGCCCGTGGCACCGTCAACGAATACTTCCGCAAGACTAAAATCTTCCCGATCACCCACACGCTCGTGGTGCGCCAAGAATTGTTCGACCGACAGCCCTGGCTGGTGGCGAGCTTGCTGAAGACGTTTAATGAAGCTGAATCGCTTTGCCGCAAATCTTATGAATACGCCAAGCGCTCGGCGTTTCCTTCGGCGGTTTTAATCTTGGAAGAAGAGGAAGAAGTCTTCGGCAAGAGTCCCTGGCAGCACGGCTTGACGCCGGAAAACCAAGTGGTGCTAGAAAAATTTGTCCAGTACGCCAATGAGCAGGGCTACATCCCGAACCGGCCGGCGCTGAGCGAGTTGTTCGCGCCGGTGGGAAACTAGCTTCGAGAGGAAATCCAAGACAGCACGGCCTCAGGGCGTATGTCATACGCCCCTTGTATACATCGGATTTCGTCGTCGAATTTATTTTGCGCCCTTTGCGTTCTTTGCGGCCAGCTCTCTTATCTGCTTTGGTTGTGCCCGTTACTTCGAAGGGTACAGACCGTTGAAGAAACCGCTCTGCTCCAGGCCGCGCGCGATGGAGCCATCGATCTGATCGTCCACCGACAGTGGCCGCAGCTGCGGCTCGCTTTTCTCCAGGAAGGTTTTGATCAGCGCGATGCCCGCTCGGTTCGGATACGGCACGCGCGGGACATAATTGAGATAGGTTCGTTGGGTTTATTCCTGTACCAGTACGTCGTCGATCTTTAACCGGTCCTTAATGATCTTCTTGGAATAAGCCGCATCATTCTTAAAAACCGCAATCGCCTCGCCCATGGCACGGACAAAGTTGCGCGCGACTTCAGGATTTTGCCGCAGGAACAACTTACGCGTCACCACACCAGCTGATTGATAGTCTGGAATGACATCGGCGAGATCGACCAGCTCACGAAACCCTTCCTGCTTGGCCACCGCCAACGTCGGCAGAGAAATCGGCCCGCCGAAGATCTTCTTGCTCTGCATGCCGGAGAGAATCGGCGGTACCCCGCCCATCTGAATGATCGGCACGTCAGTTTCAGGCCGAAGCCCCCATTTATCGAGGGCAAGGCGCAGCAGCGCATCGGTGGTGGAACCGAAGCGGGTCACGCCCATCGCCTTGCCCTTGAGATCCTTGGGCTCGCGAATCTCCGGCCGCACGATGATCGAAAACGGCGGCTTGGTCACCAGACCGACAATCATCACCGCATCGCTCCCCTGGGCATTCACCCGCATCACCGGCTCGATGCCCTGAATGCCGAGCTGCGTGGTGCCGCCGAGCAGCGACTGCATCGCCGGCGACCCGGCGACGTAAATCAGCTCGACGTCGAGATCGTACTTGGCGAAAATTCCTTTATCGACCGCGATCCACGGAATCACCGCGGAGCCAGAGATCGAACTGTAGGCAACGCGGAGCTGGGTTGCAGCTTTAGTCGCGGCAAGCAGCGGCGTTGAGAAAAGAACCGCGAGAAGTGAGCTGGCAAGTACAAGGAATGACATAACGATTCGACATTCAGACTTCCGCCATCTGACTAACCTTCCGCACGCAGTATCTTCCCGCCAACCTCGACTGGCTTGGCGTCGATCAGGATGAAAGCAATCACGCAAGGCTCGGTGCCACAGTTGACCCAGTTGTGGATCGTGCCGCGCTGCACCAGCACATCACCCGCCTTCAAACGAACGACAGTGTCATCGAGCTCCATGTCGATCTCTCCCGACATGACAACGGCATAATCGATGGAATCCGTCCGATGGTTGCGCGGCGCGACGCCGGGCGCAAACTCGACTACGCGAAAGACCGTGCCGTTATTCAACGTCGTGCCGACCTGCCGCAGTCCCTCGTCGGCGTCGCCGGTGTTGTTGACGGGAAAAGATTCCGTGGTCCAGACTACACAAGCCGACCGTCCCGGCCGGCCCGCGGCGAGATTTTTAGAAACTTCATCGATCTTGACCACCGCCTTCCCGTTCGCATCATGTCCTGTGACTACCCGTCGTAGTTGAAGAGCCATCGTCTAAATTCCTCCGTAAATACGGCCGCCATCATTTCTCAGCTTTGTCGGGATCTTCGGCCAAGCCGAACATTTCGTTCGTAATGGTGATCAGCTCGCCGGTCTTGCGATTGATATAGGAAGTCGCCTCGTCGCTCATCAGCTCCATTTCATCGATCACATCATGCAACGAAACGATCGCAGTCATCTACGTTCTCCAACGAAGCCAAGTAGGCGGGTTTGAAACATTGAACCTTGTACCCTTGAACCTTTAACAGCGCGCGCAACGCGCGCTACTTATGAAACTCCTTGGTCCCCGCATAGGCGCGCGGATTGACCAGCGCGTGCTCTTCCTGCATCAGCCAGGCGATCTCCGCCGCCATCGGCACGCTCGCCGCTTCCATGGATGAATGCGCCGCCATTTTGCAGTATTTCAACGTCGTCTTGTCGAACTTGCCGATTTCCTCGCCCCACCTCCAGGCTTCATCCTGCAATTGATCATGAGGCACGACGCGATTAATCAAACCGGCGTTCATCGACTTTGCCGCGTCCCAATTTTTGCCGGTAAGAATCAACTCGAAGCCAAGCTTCGTCGGAATCAGCGTCTTGAACATGGTCGCGATGATCGGATAGGGCAAAAAGCCGCGCATGATTTCCGGCAAACCGAACATCGCCTTGTCCGAGGCGATCGCCAGATCATGCGGCAACAGCAACGTAATGCCGCCACCCAGACAGAAACCGTTCACCACCGCGATGGTCACCTTGGGAAAAGTCCGAATCACTTCGGCGACGTGATAAGCGCGCGGCTCCTTGCGCCGGTCTTTGCCGCGATTCTGCCCGCCCTCCGTCGGAAACTCCGACAAGTCGCGCCCGGCGCAGTAAGCGACATCGCCCGCGCCGGTGGTCAACACCACGGCGATCTCGTCGTCGTTGCGTAGCTCCTCGAACACCGCGAGTATTTCCCGGATGGTGTCGCGGCTGAGCGCATTGCGCTTTTCCGGCCGGTTGATGGTGATCTGCGCCACCGTCCCGCGCTTCTCCAAGATCGTAAATTTGCCTTCCTTAATCATGCCGCCCATCCTTTCTATCCGTTGCAGGTCATTAGGCGAATAACATCGCCCGGTGATTGGGTCAAACGGCGGACGAGTGAAAATGGCTGCTTAAATTTGGCTTGAGCGTCGTGAAACGGCGTGATACGAGACTCCTGGATATTCGATCCGTAACGGCCACGCCATGTGCCGATGAAGTAACCAAAAGAAAATCAGAAGCAAGTTACTCCTCCTCTCCTGTCTGGAGTCGGAGCATGCGAGAAGGATTCATCAGCATGAACATTTTTTTGTTGGTCAGCCTACTGGGGATTTTCCTCTTTGTACCGGCGGTCTACAGCCAACAAAGTAAAGGTACCGGCTCGGCGGAATGGGACCAAATGCTTGATGCCGCAAAGAAAGAAGGCAAAGTAACCGTCTCGCTCCCGGCCAGCACCGAATTGAAAAGGCAGGTCGAGGAGCAATTTAAAAAACGCTTCGGTTTCGAAGTCGAAGTTTTCACGGCGCGCGGCAGCACGGGGGTGCGCCGCATGGCGGACGAATTCAAAGCCGGCGTGCGCCATTTCGACCTCCACATCGGCGGAGCCTCTTCAATCATTTCCGGCATGCTCGAAGAGGGCATACTCGACCCGATCGAACCCTGGCTGGTGTTGCCCGAAGTTAAAGATCTCAAACAGTGGTGGGGCGGTCATTTGTGGGTCGATAACGCCAAAAAGTTCATCTACATGTTTCAGGCGCATCTGCCGGAGGTCATCTGGTACAACACCGATCTCCTCAAGCCGGACGAGATCCGTTCGTTCGACGATTTTCTCAAACCGAAATGGAAAGGCAAGATCGGCTATCTCGATCCGCGCACGCCGGGCGCCGGAGACTCCTGCTGGTCGTTCATGTGGCGGGTCAAAGGCGAGGAGTATCTCAAACAACTCGTGGCGCAGGATCTGTATCTCGGTCGCGATCAACGCGTGCTCGCTGAAAATCTGGCAAAAGGACGAACCGCGGTCACGATCGGTCTCTCCTATTATTCCTATCTGCCGTTTGTCAAAGCGGGGTTGCCGATCAAGCCTCTTCCGAGGCTCAAAGAGGGAAATTACGGCACCGCCGGCAGCGGTAATCTGGCGATACTCAAAGCGCCGGCGCACCCGAACAGCACCAAGGTATTCGTCAACTGGCTGCTCGGCCGCGAGGGACAGGAGATCGTTTCCAAAGCCCTTGCCCAGGCCACCCGGCGCTTGGATGTCGACACCCATTTTCTTAAAGAAACCGGCACCACCGCGGCGAAAGACGTTATGTCGGTGAATGATTTTTTGCAGGTCGAAAATCAGTCGGAAGTTAAACTCGACAAAATTCGCGAACCCGCGTCCAAGCTCGCCCGCTCTCTCTTGGAGTAAGCCCTTGGCTATCTTCTTTGCCCCTTTGCGAGAGACATTTCCGAATTCGGGAATCTTTGTCTCACTAAACATTTGTCAAGGCGCGCAAATATTTTCCTTCAGCTATGCAAAGCAACATTCATCTTGAAAGCAATGGCTCAATCGTATATTCCCGTGACAAATGGAATCCACCATCCGCCAGATCAGCCCCTCGGTTTACGCCGTCATCGGCCCCGAAGGGGCGACCAATTTCACCATCATCCAGGGCAGCGACGGGAGCGCCGCGCTTATCGACGCGGATATCCGCCGCATCGGCGAGATCGAAGAAGCGCTCAAACTCACTGGATGCGCCGCTGTGGAATATCTTGTCGATACCCACGAACACTTCGATCACACCTCGGCGAACTTTTATTTTCACCAGCGCGGCGTCCCCATCGTGGCAAGCGCGGGGTGTGCCGCAGCCATGAAAAACGAGGGCGAGGCGGATTTCGCCCGCATGCTCAAGCCGGTTCCGGAGCTTTACGACCGCTTTCCCGGCCTCATGCTGACGCCGCCGAATGTCGTTTTCACGGAAATCACGCAGATTACTCTTCCGGGAGTTACACTGCATCTGACCTACCGGGCGGAAAACGGCCATAGCCACAGCAAGGGTGACACCACGATCTATTTCGAAGAGGAAGAAGTTTTCATCGCCGGCGATCTGCTCTACACCGAAGTGCATCCGGTGACCTTCTTCGGTAATATTCCCAACTGGCTGACGGCGTTAAAGCCGCTCTTCGAATGCCACTACCAACAATTGATTCCCGGTCATGGACCTGCCGTGGTCGGCGAGCAGTCCGGCAGAGCCTATTTCAAGCGCATGCACGACTATCTCGAAGACTTTTACGGTCATCTGGTAGAAATCGACTATGGGCGCAAAAGCCGCGAAGAAGTCGCGGATCATATGCAAAGCGGCGCGTACGCCAAGCTTGGCAAAACGCGCATGGTGGAACGCAACATCGACCAGTTTCTCACCGGAAGGTGGTCTTAAATGAAGCTGACCGCCTTCCTTGTCATCGCCCTTGCGCTGGTATCTGTCGGCAACGGACTTCAAGCCGCCGAGAAACTCCGCGCCGCTTACCCAGCCATCGCACCCGGCTCGACCCCCTCTTGGGTCACGGCGGAAAGAGGCATCTGGCACAAGTACGGCTTCGATGTGGAGCCGATTCTAGTGAGCGGCGGCGCCCGCGCCGTGCCGGCCTTGATCGGTAATAGCGTGCAATTTCTCATCGGCTCGGATACCGGCGTGACCACGGCGCAGTTGCAAGGCATCCCCATCGTCCGGCTCGGCGTGACCATGAATACCCTGGGCTCCTCTCTGCTGACGCAGCCGGGCGTCCAATCGGTTCAAGATTTGAAAGGAAAGATTCTCGGTATCTCGCGCGGGCGCGACGCCAGTTATATACGTTTGGCCAAGTTGCTGCGCGATCACGGCCTCGACCCCAACCAGGACGTAAAATTTCTCTCCATCGGCGGCGGTGAAGGCGGCCGGCTATCGGCGCTGAAAGCCGGGGTGATTCACGGCACCATGCTGTTCCCGCCGCTGGATTTGATCGCCAGAAATGACGGGTTAAAAGTCCTCAGTAAATTCGACGTGCCGACGCCGGGCGGCGGCATCAGCACCAGCGCCGCGCTGCTCAAGCAGAACCGCCCGTTGGTGCTGAACTTTCTCAAAGGCTACATGGAAGGCATCCACTACATGATCGGCCACAAGCCGGAGAGTCTGAAAATTCTCCAGCGCTATTTTCAAAACTCCGATCTTGCGGCGATGGGCTATCTATACGACGAGACGACGCGCCGGCTGGAAAAAGAACTGCGCGCCAGCCCCGAATCGATCGCTTTCCACTACGACATGGCCGCCCTCGACGACCCACGCGCCAAGCAGGCGACAGAGAAAACTTTCTGGGATGGCAGTTTAGTCGAAGAGATTCGCCGCTCCGGTTTCATCGAACAACTGTCCAAGAATTAATCTGGCACGGAGTTAGGCATGCGGGATTCGCCTATGCCCTTTTCCCCGTTGGCAAAGAGGAGTTGCACGATTACCGCGAATCCGTGCGCGGGATTTCCTAACCCCGCGATCTGCGGCAAATCGATCCATAGAGTTTGCAAGCGCAAAGGACCATTGAGCAGGGTTTGTCGGAATGCAATTTTCGTTATGAATCAGCGGCGAAGATTATCGGATCGCCCATCATCATGATATCTTCGTTTACGATGGATCGACCCGACTGGGGCAACAGTTAGCCGGCCTCGAATGGCGAGGTTAACTTTAGCCAACGGAGATGAAACATGCCGGTTTACATGGATCGTCATTATGTCGAAGGAGCGACTCGACATGCCCTCGCAGATGCGCACCAGCGGGATATGGCGCTGCAAGACAAGTATCATGTCAAGTTTCTAACCTACTGGTTTGATGAGACGCGCAGTACCGCGTTTTGTCTCGTCGAGGCGCCCAACCGTGAAACGATTGAGCGAGCCCATAGCGAAGCACACGGCTCAGTCCCCAATGAGGTGCTTGAAGTCGATCCCAACGTGGTGGACGCCTTCCTGGGCAGGATCAAGGATCCTCCTCCCGTAACTACGTCACCATTAGATCCCGGTGAAATCCCCATCGACCCAGCGTTCCGCGCCATTATGTTCACCGATTTGAAAGATTCGACCCGGATGACCACTCTGTATGGAGACGCCAAAGCGCTGCATTTGCTGCATATCCACAATGCCCTGACACGCACCGAGCTGCAGCGGCACCGGGGACGGGAGGTCAAGCACACGGGTGACGGGATCATGGCCTCCTTTACCGCCGTGCCGGATGCGGTCAAGTGTGCCATTGCCATCCAGAAGGGGTTCACTGGATATAATCAGAAAAACCCGGAAGCGCCGCTGTATTTACGCATTGGTCTGAGTGCGGGCGAACCGATCGAGGAACATGGCGACCTGTTTGGCAAGGCGGTCCAACTGGCGGCACGCCTTTGTGCGCACGCTGAACCGGCGCGGATTCTAGTTGATCAGTTGGTGCTGGAGCAATGCCAAGGCCATGGATTGCCGTTCTCGGACCTCGGCCAAGTAACACCCAAAGGTTTCGATCACGCCGTCCGCGTGCACGAACTCAAGTGGGCAGAGGCGTAAAGTCTGCGATAGGCGGCCTCGCTTGCGCCGTCTGAAACGCCGCCATTTCAGCGTTTACGTCCGCCATCGCGTTTGCGGTATTGTTAACAACGGAGGAAGTTATGTCAGGCTTACAAGTTAGCACTCGCACGAATGGGGAAATCACTCTAAACGAAGAGACCATCCGGAAATTCAAGGCGACTCTTCACGGTGATCTAGTCCTATCCCCCGATCCTGGGTACGACGATGCGCGCTCCATCTGGAACGCCATGATCGATCGCCGGCCCGCGCTCATCGCGCGCTGCCTCGGTGTTGCCGATGTTGTCACATGCGTTAATTTCGCACGCGAGCACGGCATCATACACTCCATTAAAGGCGGCGGTCACAATATCGCCGGACTTGCCGTGTGCGACGGCGGACTGATGCTCGACATGTCGCGTATGCGCGGCGTATGGGTAGACCCGAGTGCGCTCACGGCCCGGGCTCAAGCCGGCTGCCTCTTGAGCGATGTCGACCGCGAGACGCAACTCCACGGCCTTGCAACCGTCCTCGGCTTCATCTCCAACACCGGCATAGCCGGCCTCACCCTCGGCGGTGGATTTGGTTACCTGACCCGCCGGTTTGGCTGGACCAGCGATAATCTTTTATCGATGGAGGTGGTCACCGCTGACGGGCGCATCGTGCGCGCGAGCGAGCAGGAAAACAGTGATTTGTTCTGGGGCCTGCGCGGCGGCGGCGGCAACTTCGGCGTCGTGACCAACTTCGAATACAAGCTCCATCCCGTGGGTCCGGAGGTGACGGCTGGCGCGATTGCCTGGCGCGCGGAATCTGCCGGAGAGGTTCTCGAAATGTGCCGTGCCGTCATGGAGAAAGCCCCGTCAGAGCTGGTTTGCGTCGCCGGGTTGCGCATCGCGCCGCCCGCGCCCTGGTTGGCCACAGACGTTCATGGCAAACCTATTGTCGCGCTCTTTGTCTGCCACACGGGACAGTTAACCGAAGGTGAAAAACTCCTCGCCTCGATCAAAGGCTTCGGCGCGCCGGTGGGCGACATAATTCAGCGGCGCCCCTACGTCACCCAGCAAAACCTGCTCGACGGGACCCAGCCGAAAGGACGGCGCTATTACTGGAAGTCCGAATACTTGCCTGATCTTAAACCTGATCTACTCGCTAAGACGATCAGTCATGCCAAGGCGATTCCATCGCCCCACTCCGCGGTCCTCCTCTTTCCGCTGGATGGAGCGCTCAACCGATTCCCCGAGGATCATTCCGCCGTGGGGAACCGGGACGCGGCCTGGGTTCTGAACATCGCCGCTTCGTGGGAAAAGTCTGAGGACGACAAAACCAACGTCGAGTGGGCGCGCGCTGCATGGCAAGACATGCGCGGGTTCTCCACCGGTGGCACCTATGTCAACTTCCTGACACAAGAGGAGGGCGACGACCGCGTCCACTCCGCCTACGGCAACAACTACGCGCGACTCGTTGAGGTCAAGTCGAAATGGGATCCGGAAAATCTATTTTGGATGAACAAGAACATCGCGCCGCGGGTGTAACGGAATCCAGAGATTTTTCGAAACTTAATCGCTGCAGGCTTGGGTTCGAGACCTTATGTGCAGGCCTGTTAACTACCCGCGGGAGCGGCAAAACTGCTCAGCGAAGATTTCGTTAGCACCTAAGTCGACGGTGGAAAATCTGCACAAGCTTTCTGACTCCTGACTCTTTACTCCCTTTACCCTTCACGCCTTAAGGCTTTACTTCCTATATAACTGCTCCAAAAATCCCGAGCGTTGAATCTCGTCGATCAAGCTCATATCCCAGTTGTCTTTCTCGGTCAGCTTCTTCGCTTGGGGAAAATCCAACGCGGCCAGATCGAGCATCGCGCGCACCGCATCTGATTGCGGTCGCAGGTCTTTCTCCGCCCGTGTAGAAATTTCTTCGTAGAGATAGGCCATGATGCCGAGGTCGGGGTTGCGCACGTATTTGGAAAAAATCTTCAGGCTCTCGTCTTTGTTCGCCTTCAGGTAGTGAATACCTTCCATATAGCCGCGCAGGAATCGCAGCGCCTGGGCCCGGTTCTTTTGCACGAATGCCAGCGTCGTGTTGATCCCACCGCCAACGTTGGCGACGTCCAGCCGCGAAAGGATGCTCATACCCGACTTCTCGGAAATCTTATCCGATGGCGGGGTGAACATGGTCGCGTGGATCACGCCGCTGGACAGCGCCGCCACCCGCGCCGCCGGGCCGCCGTCTCCTACCGACAGAAATGTTACATCTTTCGCCGCGTCCATGCCGTTGTCACGCAGCAGTTTGACGACCCGCGCGTAGGCCGCGTCGCGCCCGGGTGTGATACCGATGATTTTGCCCTTGAGATCGCGCACGGTCTTGATGCCCGGCTGGACGACGATGGAATATCCCAGCGTGTTGGTAGTCACGCCGAGCCGCGTGAGGCTCGCGCCCTGGATGATTCCCGTCGTCACTCCGAGGTCCGAGCCAAGAATAAAATCGACGCTGCCGCCGATCAACGCGGCGACCGTTCGGCCGCCACCGCGCAGAAAGATCAGCTCGACGTCAAGACCATGCTTTTTCCAAAAGCCCTTGTCAGCCGTCACCCATGAAGCGGCAAAACCGGTGGCAAGCGACGGGTAACCGACGCGCACGATATCCGCGCTCCAAAGCGTCGATGACAGCGCCAAAAACCCTGCAACGAGAGCGAAACCAACTACCAGTATTTTCATTGAATCTCCATCCGCTAAAACAAATTCACGCCCAATATCACGCCGGGCCTCCGAAGTCCGTGCGACTTTGAACGCTTTGAACGATTTGAACGCCGAGGCTTCGGAAGTTAGCCCTAGCTAACACCCCCGCCGGAGCCTGTCAATTTGAAAACCCAGCCCGCGATTTGACATCGGCAAGGCACAACGCGTAATTTTGACGAACCAACGATGGCCCGACGGTGGCAGAAATGAAGTAAGGAGTAAAAGTTCGGAGTGAGGAGCTAGGAGTGAAGAGTTCGGAATCCGAATCGCCTTACTTCTTACTATTCACTTCTTACTGGGTTCAATCATGAACATCGGCGAATCCTTAAGCCGCAACGCCCAACACTTTCCCGACAAGCGCGCCATCGTCGACGCGCATAGGTCGGTAACCTATGGCGAATTGCACCAGCGCACCGATCGCTTGGCCAATTATCTGCTCGACCGAGGTGTCGGCACAGGCGACCGGGTCGGTCTTTCGGTGGGCAGCCGGGCCGAGCACTTCGAAGCGCTCTTCGCCATCGCCAAGATCGGTGCTATGGCGATTCCGTTCGATTTCAATTGGAGCGCGCAAGAATGCGACTCCATGTTGCGCTTCTTTGCACCCAAGGCGTTCTTCTTGGAAAAACGACAAGAGACCGAGGCCCTGCTGGGACTGGCGCGCGCTGCCATCCCTGCCGACAAGCTCATCCTGATTGCCGCTGACGAACTCTACGACGGTGTCGGCATGGAAAGCGCTATCGAGCTCGGCAATCCCAAGGAGCCACAAGCCATCGTCGACGGCAAAGATCCGTTTCTCCTGATGATTACCTCCGGCACCACCGGATTCCCCAAGGCGTGCAGCATCGATCACCAGACCTATGCGCTGCGCTGCCTCAACTATAGCGTCAGTAAAGGCATGAATCACAACGAGCGCGCCTTGATGGCGCTACCGGTCCACTTCAACGCCGGCCGTGGTTCGGTGATGGCGATCCTGTATCTAGGTGGAACCATTGTCATTCACGAAAAGTTCGACGCCGGGAATTTTTTGCAAACCATCGGGCGTGAAGAGATCACCTACACCATGCTGGTGCCGGTTCTGTGCGAGCGCTTGTTGCGCTCCGAACACTTGAGCAAATTTCGCACAACTTCGCTTCGCTTCCTCGGCATCACCGGCGGCCATCTCTCAAGTGAACTCGCGAAGGAAGCACGCCAGCGCTTGAGCCCCGGCATCTTCGAAGCCTACGCTTCCACAGACTGCGGCCAGATTACGACTGTTGACGCCGAAGATTGGGAAATCCACGGTGACTCCGTCGGCAAACCCATCTGGTGTGTGCTGGTACGCATTACCGACGACCAAGGCAATGAAACGCCGCCCGGCGAGCCTGGAGAGATTTGCCTGCGCACGCCACTCGCCATCCAGGGCTACTACCGAAACCCGACAGCGACGGATGAATTCCTCGCCGGCGGCTGGTGCCACACCGGCGACATGGGCTTCCTAGACCAAGACGGCTACCTGCACATCTCCGGCCGTAAGAAGAACATGGTGAAGAGCGGCGGCATCAGCGTCTTTCCCGAAGAAATTGAAGACGCGCTGCGCCGACATCCCGCGGTCGCCGACGTGGCCGTGGTAGGATTCAAGAGTCAGCAATGGGGCGAAGCAGTGAAAGCCTTCGTGATATTGCAGCAAGGCAGCGATTGTAGCGCGGATCAGCTGATTCAATTCTGCAAAATAACCCTGGCCCCGTACAAAGCGCCCAAAGTCGTGCAGTTTCTCACCGCGCTGCCACGCACCGGGCTCGGCAAGATCGATCGAGGCAGACTGTCTACCTTGACAATTCAAATTGACGAGAACGGCATACTGTAAGGGTGAGTCGAAAATCTGCATGAGCGCCGCCAAGATAGCCATGATGATCTGACCATCGAGCGGCAAACCTGCGTCTACCTCATCGAACAGGGCGTCGAGAACATCGGCGCGGGCAAGGCGTTCTTACTCGCCAAAGCCGCGCGCTTGGCCCATCAGTATGGCGACCCGCACGGCTATTTCCGGCCAGCGACGCAAGCGCTAAAACGAAAAGCAAAGATCGGCCGCAACGATCCTTGTCCCTGCGGATCGGGAAAGAAATATAAGCGTTGCTGCCTTGCGAAAGCGGCTGATTGACTCGTAGGAGCCGGGACCGACACGCGGATGATCCCGCGCTAAGGTGCTCGGCTCGCCACAGAAGTTGCAAGAGAACAACCAGGCTCTGCCGAGACGGGTGCCCCGCGGTCAGGCAAACAGCACGACCATTTTCATGGTGAGCAGTACTGCCAGGATTGAATAGACATACGCCATAATCGTCAACCCGTGAACGACCACCTTCTCCACCCGTTTGCGCAGCATAAAGATAAGGATCACCAAGATGCAGCCGATTGCCTTGCTATAGAACAAACCACCGAGGACACCCCAATTTTCGATGTAGGTGGCGACCAATGGGTTGAGTTCCGGCACACCGGCAGAGATGATTTGATAGGACGCCAGCCCGTCGGCGACCTGGAGTAGTATGTTGGCGATGGCCAGCTTGACAATCATAGCCTCCTTCATTTCAGAGCCCCCTTCTACTGGGCCGACGCTAGGATTCACGCAGCTGTCCATTGCCAGAGCGGTGCCGCAACTCTTTTAGCCCAAGATGCGGCTTCAGGTTCTCAGAAGCTCTCAGAGGGATCAAGCGGACTTGCCTGCAAGGAAAAAACAACCTCCGCACCGGGCATGGACGACCTAAGCTCGGTGGTAGTCGCCGGGTCATTGGCGAGTCGGAATTTTGTCGACGTAGTTTAAGTTTTGGCCGCTTTCCCCACCTTTCGTTTGACCGCTTCATGGTTGGATTGGTAGAAGGTCTCAATCACTCTGGTTCGTAAGGAGACATCCATGACCGAAGCCAACCAGCCGAAATTCGGCATCAGCAACAACGTGAAACTGGTCGGTCGCATCGATCTCGCCGGCGGCGGCCAGGTTGTCGTCGAAAACGGCTACGCCTATGTCGGCCATATGGATCCGCCCCATGGCACGACGATCCTCGACGTCAAAGATCCCAAGCAGCCGAAAGTCATTGCCGTAGTCGAAATCCCCGAGGGCGTGCATTCGCACAAGGTGCGCGTCAGCGGCGATATAATGCTGGTCAACCTGGAAAGATACAAGCCAAAGGAGAGGCTGCCCACTGGGCTAAAAATTTACGATATCTCAGATCGCGCAAAGCCGCGCGAGATCGCTTTTTATCAAACCAACGGCGGCGTGCACCGCTTCACCTTCGACGGCCGCTATGCCTACCTGTCAGTGCATGTCCAGGGCTACATCGGCCGCATCCCGATTATTTTAGATCTCAAAGATCCGGCCAAACCGGTTGAAGTGGGCCGCTGGTGGATGCCAGGCCAATGGACCGCCGGCGGCGAGAAGCCGACCTGGGAAGGCACCGCACATCAGTGCCATCATCCGATCCGCTACGGCGACCGGCTCTACATCAGCTACTGGCACGGCGGTTTCGTGATTCTCGACATCTCGGACATGAGCCAGCCGAAATTTATTAGCGGCCTCAACTGGTCACCGCCCTACCCTTCACCGATCCACACGACGTTGCCAATTCCGTGGAAGCTCATGGGCCGCGACATGATGGTGGTGGTCGACGAGGAGGCCGGCAAACGCGCGCCGACGCCGCCGGCATTCATGTGGATGGTCGATATCACCAAGGAAGAACTGCCGCTCCCGGTGGCGACGTTTATCGTGCCTTTCGAAGGTAAATCGACGCATCAAAACCGATTCGGCGCGCACCAGCCCGCGGAGCAGGTTTATGGCAATACATTATATGTCACTTGGTTCGCCGGAGGTCTTCGCGCCGTGGATTTTTCCAATCC
>JBGTCC010000657.1:0-2132 GCA_041749055.1 Thermodesulfobacteriota bacterium
GAAGGCGGCGGTTCGGATAGTAAGGGCGACCAGAGCGCGCAGATGAGCAGTGACATGAAGCAGGGCAAATCAGCGCAGGGTAACCCCAAGGATAGAGGCGAGGAGAACAACCAACAGTCGCAAGGTGACTCCAAAAGCGACCAGCGCGACCCCAATCAGCCGGGCAAAGAACAGAACAACGAAAAGATCGGTAAGAACCAAGGCGCTACGAAAGAGGGAGCGGGGAAAAACCAATCGTCGGAAGAGCCGCCCCAAGGGGCGCCGCCGGCGGAGCGATTCTATAAAGCCGGCGAGGGCAAGGAAGGTATCAAAGGGGCGGGTTATGTCACGGTGCAGTTGCCGGAGGACGTGGTGGCGGACAGCAAGGCCGAGGGCAAACCGACCAAGGCGGGTGGCACTGGCAACCGGGCGCGTCCACAGGTGCCGGTGAGTAATGCACCATTGCCCGCGCACGTGCCCAACGCGCCCACGGAAAAACAGCAGATGCCAATCGAATATCGCGGCATCATTCGTTGATGGAAGGGAGTGTGATGGAGGTCGAACAGTTTCAACAAACATTCAAGGTTCTCGAAGCGGAGGTGCAGAAAGTCATCGTTGGCAACGGCAATGTCATCCGCAAGGTCCTGATCGCGTTTTTCTCCGGCGGTCATGTGCTGCTCGAAGGCGTGCCGGGCTTGGGCAAAACCCTGCTGGTCAAGTCATTGAGCCATGCCCTCGGCATGTCCTTCAAACGCATCCAGTTCACTCCGGATTTGATGCCGTCGGACATCGTCGGTACCGAAGTGCTGACCGAGGCCAATGGCCGGCGCGAATTTCAGTTCAAAAAAGGGCCGATCTTCGCCCATGTGGTGTTGGCCGACGAGATCAATCGGGCCACACCGAAGACTCAATCGGCGGTGTTGGAGGCGATGGAAGAAAAGCAGGTGACGGTTTTCGGTGAGTCGCATATTCTCGAATCGCCGTTCATCGTACTGGCGACGCAGAATCCGATCGAACTGGAGGGCACCTACCCGCTGCCCGAAGCCCAGCTTGACCGGTTTTTCTTCAAACTTTTGGTGGTACCGCCGGCACCCGACGAACTGCGCGAGATCCTTAAACGCACCACCGGCGTTGAGATTGGCGACTGTGCCAAGGTCTTACCCGAAGACGGCGGCAGGCTGGTCAATGAGATGAAACAGCTACTACGCCAGGTACTCATCGCTCCGCCGATTGAAGATTATGTCGTTCGCCTGGTCCATGCGACCCACGGCAACGGTCAGAACACCGGCGCGTCCGGTTCGATCAAGCAATATATTCGCTTTGGCTCCAGTCCGCGCGGCGCCCAGGCGGTGATTCTTGGCGCCAAGGGTAATGCGCTGGCGGATGGGCGCGTTCATGTCAGCTATGACGATGTCGAAAACGTCATCTACCCGGCGCTGCGCCACCGCATCATTCTCAACTTCCAGGCCGAAGCCGAGAATGTCAGCGCCGATCAGGTGATTGCCGAGGTCATGAAGCAGGTGAAGCGCAATTAGTCCCAACCTCCAATTGAGCGATGACCGCGCGGCAACCACAAGTATTCTGCAGTGAAGCCATGGGTCTCTACCGCTGAGCAGTGATTAAACATGGGTGCGTCCAGTCAGCTCGGATGGAAGGCGATTGAGTGGAGTGGAGGGAATAAGACGCTGCGACCGTATCGCTGGGTGGCGTCACTGCTGCGGACTTGCCGCTTGCCGAGTGGACTGCCGTATTTCAATTGCGGATTTCAGGATTATTTAATCTTGTTCTTTATCGCTGGGATCGATTTCAAGTAATCGGCGATGGCTAGGACGTCCTCTTTGGTCATGTCTTTGTAACCATGGGGCGCGCCCTGAATCACCTCTTCCATAAGACCCTGAACGTTATCGAAGTCGGGTTTAATTCCCTTTAGCAATAATTCGGCGATATCTTCGCGCTTCCACTCGCCGATGCCGGTTTCTTTGTCCGGCGTGATGTTAGGAACCACTTCGCCGATCGGGCCATCTTTGGGCGAGCCTGCCATGTAGAGCGATTGGTTGGGCACGCCGAAAGAGTTTCTCGGTGTGTGGCAATCGCCGCAGATGGCGACATGATTCGTCAGATATTGTCCCCTATGGATGCCGCTTTTGGGGGCC
>JBGTCC010000658.1:0-3241 GCA_041749055.1 Thermodesulfobacteriota bacterium
CCAGGCGTTGTTTGAAAATATCGCCTATCAAGATGGCCAACTGCTCAACCGCAGCCAGATACATTATTTCCTGACGCGTTTCACCGATCTGCCCGGCGAATTCACCACCACGATCATGGAAGGCGGTGGCGGCCCAGGACCCTACGGTGCAAAAGGAATGGGCGAAGGCGGCATTCTTCCTGTGGCACCGGCCATCGGCAACGCGGTATTCGCAGCGACGGGTACAAGATTGCAGTCGGTGCCGCTTGTGCCGGAGGTGGTGTGGAGAAAAATTAATAAGGGATAATGGAAAAGTGATAATGACAGATGAAGCTGGAGCGTAAGCTGTCCGATGGAATCTAAAATCCAAAAGCTGCCCCGCGGACTAAAATCCAAAATTCCCCTCGCGCCCCGCATCGACTTGAAAGACAAAGTCACTGGCCGGGCGGAGTACATCGACGACCTGCCCGATTTGCCCAACACGGCCTACGGCGCGACGCTGTTGAGCCCATACTCGCACGCTAAGATTCGCCGCATCGATTGTTTCGAAGCGCTTAAAATGCCCGGAGTCTTAGGCGTCGTCGATCGGGAACATCTTGACGGCGTCAACCCGCGACTGAAGCTCGCGCCCCATGAGCATTTAAAAATAACCGACGACCAGGACTTTGTCGCCATCGATAAAGTCCGCTACGACGGCGATCTGGTGGCGCTGGTGGTCGCCGAAGACCGGCGCATAGCGGAACGCGCGTTAGGAAAAATTCACGTCGACTATGATCCGTTGCCGCCGGTATTCGATGCGGTCGCGGCGCTCGAACCGGGCGCGCCGATATTGCACGAAGAGCGTGGCAGCAATCTTCTGGTCGAAGACAGCTTGGCCTGGGGCGATATCGACGAAGGCTTCAAGCACGCGCAGCGGATATTCGAGGAGACTTACTCGTCGCCGTCGATGTTTCACCATCCGATGGAACCGGTGGGCGGATTTCTCGCGCAATTTGTCAACGGCGAAGCGAATGTTTGGCTGCCGACCAGCTCGCCGACCCGCGACGCCGCGGAGTTCGCGCACTTTCTCGGCATCGAGCCGGATAAAGTGCGCGTGCGCGTACCCTACGTCGGCGGCGGCTTTGGCTCGAAGATACCGACGCCGGCGCATTTCGCCGCGCTCTTTCTCGCGCGCAAGATCGGCCGTCCAGTGCGCTTGATCCCGTCGGCGGAAGAGAGCTTTCGCCAAAACTCGCGCCACGCGGAAGTTTTCAAAGCTAGAGTCGGCGTCAAAGCGGACGGCACTTTGACCGCCCTCGATGTCGATCTGGTGGTTGACACCGGCGCCTACACCACCGGCGGCGCCACCGCGGTGCACAACTCAGTGATTTCCGCCTGGGGCTGCTACCGGATTCCTCACCTGCGCATCCGCGGCAAGTGCGTTTACACCAACAAAGTTCCCGCCGGCCATACCCGCGCCACTGGGAAGATCCAAACCACATGGGGCATCGAGTGCACCATGGATAGCGTGGCGCGCCAGCTCGGTATCGATCCCTACGAGTTTCGCAAGAAGAATGTGCTGCTGCGCGGCGATTTTGTCTGTAAGGGCACGCCCAACATGGACACGGACTATCTCGATCTCATGGCCGAAGCGATCGCCGGCATCGCATGGGACGGCCAAGCGAATCCTGCGCCGAGCATGAAAGGACCTGGCTGGGCTCGCGGCCGCGGTATGGCATTGAGCTTGCGCCACGGTTCCCAAGGCGGCGGGCGGGCTTACGCGCTGGTTACCATGGATGGGCGAGGCGTCTTGACGATTCAACACAACGCGCCGGAGATCGGTCAGGGCACGCATAATTTATTCAGCGTCGTCGCAGCGCAGACGTTGAACCTGCCGCAGAGCCAGATTCGCGTGCGCACGCCGGACACCGCGGTAAATTTGCCCTTCGCCGGTGTCAGCGCCCAGCGCACGACCATGCAGATGGGCAACGCGGTGCACAACGCCTGTAAGACATTGCAGGAGGATTTGCTCAGGCTGGCGGCGCAGGTCAAAGGCGGCGAAGCCCAGGACTGGCAGATCGTCGACGGGCGGTTGTGCTGGGGCGAGTCGAGTTTTTCGATCAGCGAAATCATTCGCGCGGTGGGTGCCAGCGTAGTTCTAAAAGCCGTTGGTTATCACAGCGTGCCGCCCATGGTGAAGGACTCGGCGTTCGCCGGCATGGATCACTGGGCGCCCAGCGGCGCTGCGGTCGATCTCGAAGTGAACCGCGCCACAGGCGAGCTGCGCATTCTCGGTTACGCGGTGATCGCCGACGCCGGCAAAACCATTCACTATCCCTCGGCTAAGGCGCAAGTGGACGGCGGCGCGGTGATGGGCTTCGGCCATGCGCTGTTCGAAGAGACGATTTATCAGGTCGGCCAGTTGCAGAACGGCGATCCTTTTCAATATCGTCTGCCGGTGATGAAGGATCTGCCGGAGCTTTTCTTTTCGTCGATGTTAGAGAAAGGTGATGGGCCGGGGCCGTTCGGTTCCAAGGGCATGGCCCAGACATCCATCGTCACCGTCGGCCCGGCCATCGGCAACGCAGTGTACGACGCGCTCGGCGTGCGCGTGCGCTCTCTGCCGATCACGCCGGAAAAGATTCTTCGGGCGATGGGGAAAATTTGAATAATGGAGAATTGAGAATGGATAATGGAGAATGGTTTTCGGTCAAAGAGTAATGAAATGGCGTGAACCGAAGGTCTTTTACCCTCGCCCTTTGGGAGAGGTGCTAGGGTGAGGGCAAAGACGACCGCCGGTCGCCCCTACATCTGCCGGGTTTGTTTGCGGGTTACTTAGGAAACCTTGATGTTGCAACCGTTACAATTATTACAGCCAACCACAGTGGCTGAGGCGTCGCGCGCGGTCGCCGAGTTCGGCGACAAGGCCAAGCTTTACGCCGGCGGCGCGGAGCTGTTGTTGCTGTTACGCAATGGCTTGCTCGATGTGGAAATCTTGGTTGATCTCAAGAAAATCGAGCGGCTGCACTCGGTAACTTTAGAAAATGGCTTGCTGCGGATCGGTGCTTGCGTGACCCATCGCGAGTTGGAGTCTAACCCGCTAGTTCGGGAACATGCGCCGGCCTTGGCGTATGCCGAATCGCAGGTTGCGAATATCCGTGTGCGCAATCAAGGCACGCTCGGCGGCAATCTTGCGTTCAACGATCCGCATTCCGATCCGGGCACGGTGTTGCTGGTTCACAACGCGTCTGTGACGATTGGAAACGCAAAAGGCGAGCGACGC
>JBGTCC010000659.1:0-2037 GCA_041749055.1 Thermodesulfobacteriota bacterium
GACTCTTGTAGTCTCCGATTGGTTGTTTCCAGCTCCGCGGTCCGCTCCCTGACGCGCGTTTCGAGCTCGGCGGCGAGCTGTATCAATTGTCCATTCTTCTTGTCCAGTTCGCGTTTGACGTTGATCAATTCGTTGTTGATCCGGCTAATCTCGTCGAATAGCGAAGCGGATTGGCCGGCAGAGGTTGATTCGTCGGTTTCGTTCCCGGCCTCGTACCGGCTCAGGGAAACGTCGGGATGGGCGGCCCCGACGATGAGCACACCGTCCTTCGTCCTGGCGCCGGCAAAACGCAGCAGCTCGAAACCCTTGGGCCTTTCGACGTTGAACTCCCAGCCATTGGCCCGGCCGCGCAGGTCGATAGTGGCTAGAAAGGCGCGCGCCTTGCGGACACTACCGTCGTCGAGCAGCACCGTCCAGGATTTTCCCGGCCGGAGACGCTCGCCAATGCCCAAACCGTCGTGAACAATCTGGAGAAGGTTTCCCTCGCTGTCGCACAGAATGGCAAATTCGCGCGGATCGTCGCCAAAGTTGTTCATCGGACCGAGTTCAAGGATTGACGAGAGTCGCCGCTACCCCAACGGTTTCCGCCGCATTAAGCGCGCTTCCATCCGCGCCGATTTGCCGCCACAAATCACGCTGCTTATTAAATGGAGCCCCGCCGACCATGATCTTCAAATTCCCACAACGATCCGTTGACCGCACCGCGGCGATCATTTGCTCGATTTCACGCACATGAAACCCTAGCGTCGCCGATAATCCAAGAACATGGGGATCACGCTCGAGGACCATCTGCAAAATTCCGTCAGCCGGGGTGTTGGCTCCCAGATAGTGGGTGTCCCAACCCGCCAGCTCTAAAAAGTCGCACGCCATTCTGGGACCCAGCTCATGCAGTTCTCCGGCGACGCTCGCCGCGACGAAACGATAGCCGCTCTTTACGCTGCTGAAAATGTGCGGATAAAATTGCGCCATGATCACTTGGGTCGCGGCGGTGCAGTAGTGCTCTTGGGCCACGGTTAATTTGTTCATTTGCCACAAGCGCCCGATTTCGTACTGGCAACTTTGAAAAACATAGAGGTAGATATCCTTGACGTCTATGCCCGACGCAGAGCCGTCGAGCACCAGGCGGCTTGCGCCACGGCGGTCGCCGTTCAAAAGCAACTGAAGGTATTTTTTTGCCAGCCCCGCGAGCGGCTCCGAGTCCGCGATGGCGCTGACGGGTTCGGCCGGCGAAGGCGGCAGCTGACGCAACGCCGTGTCGATGAAATCGCAGACCGCGGCCGACATCTCTTTGGGAAGTGTTTCCTCCATCGCCTCCGCCATGCAGCGCAGATGGGTGACCAGATGTTCTCGGGGAATTCTCCTGGCTTCCAGCATATCCCCCACCCAAGCGACATAGTCGGTAAAAAGGGCTGTATTCGCCAGCCATATCGCTTGCGCGAGGTACATCAGATGGTACCGGGCGTCTTGCGCGCATTTTGGTTGTCCGGCCGCGCCATAGCGTCGGGCAAGCTCCGGCATACGCGCCATTTGCCGTGCCACCACGGCGTCTGCCAAATGCGAAAGCTTCGACTCCAAAGCCAAACTAACTTCTTGATTGAACGGCGCCATGTACGTTACGAGCAAACATGTTCAAACAACCGGATCTCAGCGCTGCCCGGAATTAATTTGAGCCCTTTGGGAATGCCTTTATGTGATTGATGATACTCGTGACTGCGGTGCCACTGCCGATAACTGCCGGCATCTTGCCAATAGGTCAAGAGCCAAACTTCATTCGGATTATCCAGTGGACTGATAACCTCCATTCGAACGAATCCCGGACTGTCTTCGACCAGGTGAGGGCGATTCTTGAAAGCATCTTTGACTTCTACGGCTAAGTTGTTAGCCACGGTAAATCGACTAAGTGCGATGAACATTCAGGGTATCCCAATCGGCTAGGGATGTTTTTTTCGGAGAGAGAATGAAATATGGGTTGGTTAGTGGCGGCAAAATTCTCCGCGATAAACGCCCTCGGGTTTTTATTTATTGGTAAAACCCTTC
>JBGTCC010000660.1:0-2862 GCA_041749055.1 Thermodesulfobacteriota bacterium
CACGCTCCCCGATCCGGTGGCGGCGGCGCTGCTCGCCGAGAAAGCCGGCGCCAACGGCATTACCGTGCACTTGCGCGAAGACCGACGCCATATTCAAGAGCAGGATGTGCGGCGCCTGTTGGACCGAGGGGAAACTAAAGTTAACTTGGAGATGGCGGTGACCCCGGCGATGGTGCGCTTCGCCGAGAAACAGCAGCCGCAGGATGCCTGCTTTGTGCCGGAGAAACGCCAGGAGCTGACCACCGAGGGCGGGCTCAATGTCGTGGCGCACAAGCGCAAGATCGAAGACGCGGTCACCAGACTGCAAGGGCGCGGCATTCGAGTCGCGCTGTTCATCGACCCGGTTCGAGAGCAGATCGAATGCGCTAAAGAAACCGGCGCTCACGGCATCGAGATCCATACCGGCAGCTACTGCAATGCGATTGGGGCAAAGCGCGCAAGGCAACTGCGCAAGATTATCGCCGGTGCGCAACTAGCCACGCGGCTGGGCCTCGAAGTCCATGGCGGCCATGGCCTCGATTATGAAAACGTTCCGCCGATCGCGGCTATTCCAGAGATGGTCGAACTCAATATCGGCCACAGTATTATCGCCCGGGCGGTGCTGGTCGGCGTTCAACAGGCCGTGCGCGAAATGAAAACGCTTCTGGCAAGAGCCAGACGGTAACCTGTTCCAACCGTTCCAACCGTCTCGGTCGGTTTGTCCTGACTCTCTTACTGCTTGAACGGTTTGAACGGAGCGTAGCGATTCAACGGTTTGAACCATGATTGTTGTCACCGCCGCTCAGATGCGCGAGCTCGATCGTTTGACGATCCAGCAGTATGCGACGCCGAGCTTGACCCTGATGGAGCGTGCCGGCGAGGGTATCGTCGCGGCGATTCTTCAGAGATTTGCACGGGCCGCCGAGAAAGGTGTGTTGATCGTCGCCGGCAAGGGCAACAATGGCGGCGATGGTTTTGTCGTCGCGCGCTTGTTGAAAAAAAAACGCATCCCCTGCGAGGTCGCGCTGCTGGCGCGGCGCGATGAACTGACGGTCGACGCGGCGCATAATCTGTTCGCCTGGAGCAAACTCCGAGGCAAGACTACCGAGATCGATGGCGGCAGGCTGGAGTTGCTCAGGCAAAGGTTCGCCAAGAACGGCCTGGTGGTGGACGCGATTCTCGGCACCGGCATAAAAAGCGCTGTGACCGGTCTGTTCGCCGAAGCGATCACGTTGATGAATACTTCTGGCTTGCCGATCATTGCCGTCGACATTCCTTCCGGCATGAACAGCGACACCGGACAGCCGTTGGGCGTGACGATTCAAGCCGAGATGACGGTGGCTCTGGGTTATCCAAAACTCGGCGAAGTGATTCATCCGGGATTAACTTACGTCGGTGAATTGGTCGTCGCCGATATCGGCATCGAAAGCCGCGCGCTGGCCGACGTCGCGCCGCAAATCGAGCTGCTCGATCGAGAAGCCATGCGTTGGCTGGTGCCGCGGCGCCAGGCGGATACGCACAAGGGGACCTACGGCCACCTGCTGGTGGTCGCCGGCGCGAGAGGAAAAACCGGCGCGGCGATCTTGTCCTGCCGCGCCGCCATGCGTAGCGGTGCCGGTCTCGTGACCCTCGCCGCACCGGGGGCGTTGAATGGGATCTTTGCCAGCTCGCTGGTCGAAGTGATGACCGAACCATTGGGCGATGAAACCTCCGAGCAGCTGGAAATGCTTAGCGATGCCGATTGGCGGCCCTTGATCGAGCGCAAAAACGCGCTGTTGTTCGGTCCGGGCATCGGTGTCAGTCACGCGACGCACTCCGCTACCCGATGGCTGTTGGGAAATTTAGCTATGCCGTGGGTCATCGACGCGGACGGTTTGAATAATCTGGCGCTTGAGTTGGACCGGCTGCGCCGCGCCAAGACGGCGCCGATCCTCACGCCCCATCCGGGCGAGATGGCTCGGCTGATCGGCAAGAGCACCGCTGATGTCAATGGCGACCGCATCGAGGTCGCGCGCAGTTTCGCTGTGGCGCACCGCTGTCATGTGGTGCTGAAGGGCGCACGGACAGTGATCGCCACGGCGGACGGCAAGGTTTTCGTTAATCCAACTGGAAATCCCGGGATGGCCAGCGGCGGCATGGGCGATGTGCTGGCGGGAATTATCGCCGCACTTTTGGGCCAGGGGTTAGCGGCCGAGGATGCCATGAAGCTCGGGGTTTATTTGCACGGCTATGTCGGCGACCGCGCCGCTGAATCCAAGGGGACGATCGGACTGATTGCATCGGACATCGTCGATGGCCTGCCGAGGGCCCTGGCGGAACTGGCGCCGTTAATTTCCTAACTCGGGGCACGGGCTGGCGCTTCGCGGCTTTATCGCGGCCCTCGGATCTCCATTTCTAGACCGTTTGGGTCTTTGACAAAGATGGTCGTGAGCTTCCCGGCCGTATCGCGATTTTCCCGCAGGATTGCCGCGCCCTTGTCTTTAAATTCCTGGAATACCTGGTCAATGTTATCTGTGATGAAGCCATAGTGATGGACGCCGACCCCGGTCGCTGATTCCATCAGTTGAATGGCCGGTGAGCCGGCGATGCGCATGAAGCAAAACGCATAACCGGCATCGCCTTTTCTGATCGCCGTCGGCTGCCCGGCGAAAAACTTTTCGTAGAACTTGATCGTCGCGTTCAGGTCTTTGCAGTAAATCGCCACATGTTCCAATTGATAGTTCATCGTTCCTCCAAGTCCAAAATTATCGTATCAACCTATTCGGCAATGCCCCGAGCCGTCAAACGGCGCAAGCGCGCTCGATTGTTTTCTGCTCGACAAGTTTCCGGATTTCGCCTATCAGGGTGCCACTCATGATGATTGGTGAATTGTTCGAACGGCGG
>JBGTCC010000661.1:0-11433 GCA_041749055.1 Thermodesulfobacteriota bacterium
GAGATCGGTGGAAAACGGCACGCCGCCGATGTCTTTGCCCAGGGCCAGGGTAATCTTCGAGTCGGCAGCGCGGTAGGATTCACTCTCGATCACTTCGCGCAAATAGACGGTCTCGCGCCGCGGGTTGGGAATCTCGATACCGACCACGGATTCGCCGGGGATTGGCGCCAAGATGCGCACGCTGACGGCGCGCAGCGCCATGGCGAGATCGTCGGCCAACATGACGATGCGCCGGACTTTGACGCCGGGGGCGGGCTTGAACTCGTACATGGTGATGACCGGGCCGGGACGCACCGCGACGACTTCGCCTTCGACGCCAAAGTCTTCGAGCTTTTTCTGCAAGATCAGCGAGTTGGCGTGCAGAGTTTCTTTGTCGATCGTGATTTGTTGGTGTTCCGGCGGATCCAGAAGCTCCAGCGGCGGTAGTTTGTAACCCTCGCCGACCTCCGGGAGATTAAACTGTTCCGGCGCGGGCGCTGCCGGCTTTTTGGCCGGCTTTTTTACCACAAAGTCGTTGATCGGATCGTCGCTGGAGAGGATAGCCGGCGGGGTGTAGTCTTTTTTCTCTTTCTTGGTATTCTCGCCTTTGCGTTTGTCGTGCTTCTCTTTGAGTTTCTTCATCCGCTCGTTGATCGCCGGCACCAGCGATTTCTTAAACTCGGCTAGATTCCTTTTGGTGTGACCGATCAGATCGAGCAGCGAATGCCGGGTCAGCATCATGATCGACAGGAGGAGCATGAAGCAGGCGATTAACACCGCGCTCAAGCGGCCGAACAACGGGATCAGAATACTTTCTTTAAGAAATCCACCGACAATGCCGCCGGCGTCGCGGGCGCTTTCGCTGTCGATGAGGACGCTAAGCAAAACTCCGATACTCACCAGGAGAATTGCGTATGCTGAAGCGCGAGCCCACGAAATGCCAGCGTAAGTGGCGCGAAACATTTGCACCGCGCCGGCGCCGAGAAACACAGGGACTAGATAGGAAGTCAGCCCCAGTCCCTGGAGCAGCAGGTCAGCGAGGAAGGCGCCGAGAAAGCCGCCCCAATTATGGGTGTCGAGCGCGCCCGACGGCGTATTGAACGAGCGGTCGTTGACGCTGTAGGAAACCAAGCTGATGGCGATGAGCAGCGCCGCAAGGGCGATCACCACAGCCCAGATTTCCCGGTTGAGTCGGCCCTGTTCGATGGCAGCTGGCATAGTTCGATTTCCTTAGGTTTCGATGATGTAGGGCAGCACCACGGGGCGGCGCTCGAGTTTCTTGCGAAAAAATCGCCGCAACACGAGGCGTACTTCCTCTTTGAGTTCTTCCGGGTCTCTGCGGGTCTCGCTGCTCATTTTGGCCAGGGCGGCGAGCACGGCTTGTTTGGCGCTCTCCATGACCTCTTCATTTTCTTCGGCGAGCATAAAGCCGCGCGAGATCAGATCCGGCCCGGCGACGAGTTCGCCGGATTGCTGGTGGATCGCCATCACCGCCAGGACCATGCCGTCTTCAGACAGATGGCGGCGGTCGCGGATGACCATATCGCCGACATCACCGACGCCTTTGCCGTCGACAAAGACCCGGCCGACTTGAATCGGCTTGACCTTTTCGGCGCCTCGGGAAGTCAGTTCGAGGACGTCGCCGTCGTCGAGCAGAAAACAATTTTCTGCGGGGATGCCGACCTCTTGGGCCAGCCGCCGGTGGCGGACCAAATGGCGATACTCGCCGTGGATCGGTACGAAATAGCGCGGCCGGGTGAGATGCAACATGGTTTTCAGCTCTTCCTGACTGGCGTGGCCAGAGACGTGGATCGCCGAGACCTTTTCGTAATGCACCTCGGCGCCGCGGCGGTACAGATGATTGATCAGGTTGGAGATCACCTTCTCGTTGCCCGGGATGAATTTCGACGACAGAATCACCGTGTCGCCGGCATCGACTTTGAGGGTCTTGTGGTCGTTGAGGGCGACCCGGTGTAACACCGACATGGGCTCGCCCTGGCTGCCAGTGGTGAGAAACAGCAGTTGGTCCGCCGGCAGGCTTTGCCAGCGTTCGCTGTCGGTCATGAAACTGCGCGGCATGCGCAGATAGCCGAGCTCGGCGGCGACCTCGCAGTTGCGAATCATGCTGCGGCCGCTGAGCACGACGCGCCGATCGCAGCGCTCGGCGATCTCGACGACCTGCTGGATGCGCGGGATGCTCGATGAAAAGGTCGAGACCAAGACTTTGCCGGTGCTCTTGACGATGATCTGTTCCAAATTCGTCCCGACTTCGCGCTCCGACGGCGTGTGGCCGCGGCGCTCGACGTTGGTCGAGTCGGACATCAAGAGCAGCACGCCCTTCTCGCCGTAGGCGGCGAAGCGCTGGAAGTCGAACATCTCGCCATCCATCGGCGTGTTGTCGATCTTGAAATCGCCCGTGTGAATCACCGTGCCCAGCGGTGTCTCGACGGCCAAGGCCAAGCAGTCCATCAAACTATGGGTAACCCGGATGCCTTCGATGGTAAACGGACCGATCTGCCAGGGCACGCCGGCGGTGATCTCGTGAACCTCGGTGCTGTCTTCGAGCTCATGCTCTTTCAATTTGTTTGCAAGCAAGCCCAGCGTCAGCTTGGTGCCGTAGATCGGCACATCGAAGTGCTTCAAGACGAAGGGCAGGGCGCCGACGTGATCCTCGTGGGCATGGGTCAGAACGATCGCCTTGAGCTTGGTCTTTTCCTCCAACAAATAGCTGACATCGGGAATGACCAAGTCGATGCCCAGCAGATGAGCGTCGGGAAACATGAGGCCGCAGTCTACTGCAATAGTGTCGTCGCCATACTCGATCAGCATCATGTTCAAGCCGAACTCGCCGAGGCCGCCAAGCGGTATGATTTTCAAAGGTTCCATGAATGGTTAGACGGTTCTCCCTTGGGGCGCGATGGCCGCTCCGGTCAAATTTTGTTGGCTCGCGCAAATCGGATCGTTTGTTCGTAGCTTAGCCGCGATGATTTCTTGCACCTGCGCGCTCACGCCACGCAGCCCGCCTGGGCGAAAGTCTTCTGCCGCAATCGGCGCGCCGATAGTGACGGTGATTGCGCCGGGCTGGACGCGCCATTCGCCTCTGGCCAGCAGTTTGCCCGTGCCGTTGATCGTCACCGGCACAATCGGCGTCTTGCTTTTCAGCGCCAGAAGAAAGCCGCCGCGTTTGAACGGCAACAACTTGCCGTCCGTGCTCCGGGTGCCTTCCGGGAATACCACCACCGAGATTCCCGCCGCGATGCGCTGCTTGGCGAGCTTTAAACTCCTCAGCGCGTCCAACGAATCCGCCCGGTTTACAGTAATATGTTTAGCCGCCCACATCGCCCAACCGAAGAAAGGTATCCAAAGCAGTTCTTTCTTGGCGATCCAGCGGAGCTGGAACTGCGGCAACGCTTGAACCAGCACTGGAATGTCGAAGTTGCTTTGATGATTCGCGACAAAAAGGTACTGGCGTTGTGGGTCCAAGCGATTCAGCCCTTCTACGGTCAACGTGATGCCGCTGAATTTGACAATCAGCCAAGTCCAAAATTGATTGATGCGATAAACCCGTTTGCCCTGGGCATCGAACAGGCCGCATAAAACCGTCACCAGCGAAAGCACCATGGTGACCGCGATGACGATTGCTAATTTGGCTGCGTAAAACATCAAGACAAAGCTAAATTTGAACCGTCGAACTTATTGGAAATTAGTAGCTAATTGTAGAGAAGGCTTGGGCAAAAATCAATGTGAGGAAGAATTTCGGACTTCAGCTCAATCGAGTTGACTCTCCAGGTGGCCAGGGATAAGTTGAGAGCACTTTTCCGCCGCAAAGTTTTTTTCCAGTTTCGGAGGCAGTATGTCCGTTAACAAAGTCATTTTGGTCGGCAATCTCGGCAAGGATCCCGAGGTGCGTTATACTCAGACGGGCAGCGCCGTGGCGAATTTTTCCATCGCCACCTCCGAGCAATGGAACGACCGCGAAGGCAAAAAGCAGGAACGCACCGAATGGCACAACATCGTGGTGTGGGGTAAGTCGGCCGAGCATTGCGGCCAGTATCTGTCCAAGGGCCGGCAGGTTTTTGTCGAGGGCAGCATTCGCACGCGCAGCTACGATGACAAAACCGGTGTTAAGCGCTACGTCACCGAGATCATCGCCCAGCGCGTCCAGTTTCTCGGCAGCGGTGGCGGTACCCGTGGGCCGCAGCAAGGTATGGATACCGGCAGCGTCGACGATATGGCGATGGGCGGCATGGGCGGCGGCCAGCCGCCGAGTGACGACGATATTCCGTTTTAACCTGGCTACAGCGCAGATCGCTATAATCACCGTGGCCACGCCCGGGAATGGGTATTTTGAACCCCCCGACTTAGAAATTTTGCTTCATGGGCGCCATGGAACGTTTGCCGCTGCAATAAATCGATGTCGATGCCGCGCTGCGCGCGATCTTAGAAAGAACCGCCACCGAAACCGGCGCCGAGTTTTTCAAGGCACTGGTTAAAAATCTCGCTCTTCCTCAACACCTATGGCGCTTGGGTCACCGAATATTTCCCCGAAACCCGCTGCTTAAAAGCGCTGGCGTTTTGGATGGGTGACCGCTGGCTCGACGGATGGGAAATGGTCGTCGACGGCACACCCGCGAGCGCGTGATCGATAACCGCTGCTTGATCCACATCCCTGACAATCTCCTCGATATCTACGGCGATGACCCGGGATGTACGGGGCGATGGGCGTGGCTAGTTATATGAGCATGCCGTTGCTCGATCTCGACGGCGCGATTGTCGGCCATCTCGCTGTTCTCGACATGCGGCCGATGCTCGCCGAGCCGCGGGCGCAAGCTTTGTTCCAGATTTTTGCCGCGCGCGCCGGCGCCGAATTGCGCCGGCTGCGCGCCGAAGCGCAGGTGCTCGAGCGCGAGCAAAAGCTTGGCCGCTTGGTCGGCAGTGCCATGGACGCGATTGTCGAGCTAGATCGCCATTTGACGATCACGCAGATGAATCCGGCGGCGGAAAGAGTTTTCGGCTGCTGCGGCGCCGATATGACAGGGCAACCGTTAGCGATTTGCTTGTGCCGGACGCGCGCGAAAAACTCGCTGGTTTGATCGTCGATCTCGATACCCGGCCGGAGGGTCAGCGTTCGTTTTGGGTCACGGGTGGTCTTAATGCCATCGCTCGTGATGGCGCTTTATTTCAAGCCGAAGCGACCCTGGCGCGCTTCGATGTCGGGCGGGAACCTTTTCCCACGATTATTTTGCGCAATGTGAATGAGCGCATCGAAGCCGAGAACAAGATTCATTCCCTCACGCGCAAACGCTAATCGCACTCACGAGAATTCATTTTCTCCGCGGACGAGCTCGTTAGTAACGAGATTTCGTTGCCCATTCCTACCGGCGATCTCATTCCAAGCTAATGATTTCTGAAGTTATTCGACACTGCGACGGCTTTGGCATGGCTCGCGCAATAGTTCCGTAGTAACGGTGCTGAGCCGAAAAAATCACGGAGGAAGGGTCATGAAGAATCACTACAGTTATCCGGATGCGTTGGCAACATTGGAACGGATCAACTGGTGCATCGAAAACATCATTGGCGCGGACCCGCGATTGGATTTCGCCGAGCCGTTCATGCCGGAGTCGCTGGCCCAAGTGGATGGGCTCAGCTTTCTGTGCAGCGACGAGAAACGAATCTTGAAGCAGATCCGCGGCCATGAGTACCTCTGCATGTTCGGTCGGGTCGAAGAGACCAACGGCATAGTGGCGATCAAGGCGGCGGCGCACAAGTTGTGCCGAGTCTGTTAGTTTATCATAACAGACCCGGTAGATTTCGATATGACCAAGGCCTTTGGTGCCTTCTTTGGGCCACCCATCTGAGAAATCGGATTGCTGGCCCTGCTAAAAATTTTCCAGACAAATCGAATGCCACGACAATGATTGGCTTGCCCATTCTCAGACGGTTCAGCTTATTTTTTATTGCGTGTGTAACGCTGGCCGGCGGCTGTGCAAGGCCGCCGAATATCGGCGTGAAAATCGTTAAAGCTCGCGATTTTAATCGAGCTGCAGGGAGATTGACTTAATCGTAGTGCAGATCTGGACCTATTTGGATTGCGTGGACCATTTGCCGTGGACCTGCAAAAAGAATATGAAATACGCCTATCGATCACAGATTTCATAAATACGGATTTGTTTTTGTCCGCGCATGCTGAGTCTGCTCGTTGATTCGAAAGGAAAGCCCTGAAATGACAACTCCTGGAATATGCATGTTTGTCCTGATCATTTTACAGATACAGTGGTTGGGTACATCCCATTCCGCAGATTTAAGCAGCCCCAAAATTGATGAAGAGGAAATGGTAAAACAAGAAGTGATTTACAAGAGCGAAGGAGAAAGAAGGCCTGAGGGTTATGTCATCGATAGAGGGCTTTCAGCCTATACAGACGTTCTATCGCCCGGGTTCGATCGCGCGCTGGCAAATCTCGGTCCAAAAGACCGATGGCTGGATATTGGCGCAGGAGAGGGCCAAGCTATATTGGATTATTACACGGGAAGTGACGACCCAGGGGGCGGGGAAACAAGAGTGCGACGCGGCGCAAAAGCCCAAGCCGTCGCGATATCCATAGAGGACCGTAGGAAACCCGTGTGGTATCAAACCGCCGCAAGCCTTGCAACGAATCAAATACAATATTTTTTTAACAAACGCATGCGAGATTATTCGTTGGATGTGCTAGGAAAATTTCACTTGATTACCGATTTACTCGGCGGGTTTTCATACACTGATGAACTGTCGTTGTTTATGGACAAGGTCCTTCAGCTTTTGAATTTGAAGGGTAGCTTTTATACACTTTTACAAGATGTAAAGTCGGAAGGTGGAACGAATAAACCCTTCTACGCGAACTCACCCTACCTCACTGAAATCGCAAATGCCGATGGTTCCGAAGTAAAGGTTTGTTCCTGGCTTAAAAGTATTACTTGTGTGGAAGTTACTTGCGAATTAAAAACCCACTGGAAACCACCCGTTGAGGTATATCGTATTCACAAAGTTTGCAGTGGCGTTACAGTTCCCGCTTTAGCAAGGATGAAATACGGGGCTGGAACCCCCCCCGAACGGCGATTTCAATTGAAAAAATGAAGAGATCTAGGCGGTTTCCACGGGAGGCAAAAAAGGCTCGGGAGTCAATTAAGCGATCTTAGGCCACTAGGATTAAGCGACGAAATCAATCGGAGTCGCTCCGGTTTTCATATGAGGTTCTATTGCGGCACAAGATTTCTCGGCTCGCCGCGGCGAAATGCTTCAATATTGGCTTTGACTTCCGCCAATAGCCGCTGGCGCGCCTCGCGCGCTGACCATGCCGTGTGCGGTGTCACGATCAAATTACCTAATTCCTTGGCCGCAACAATAATCGGGTGGTTGGCGGGCGGCGGCTCTTGGCTGATGACATCGAGGGCGGCACCGGCGATAAGCTTGGCGCGTAGTGCTTGAATCAGTGCCGGCTCGTCGATCAGGGCGCCGCGGGCGGTGTTGATTAAAAATCCGCTGGGTTTCATCAATGCCAGCGTCTGTTGGTTAATCAGATTCTTCGTTTCCGGCGTCAGCGGGCAGTGCAGCGAAATGAAATCGGCTTGGCGGAACAGTTCCGCCAAAGGCACTCGATCCGCTGCGGGTGTTGGATCGCCGGGACGGGCGCCGATCAAGACGTCCATGCCAAAGCCGCGCGCCATGTGCGCGACGGTTCTACCAATATTGCCGAAACCAAGGATGCCGAGTTTTTTGCCGGATAGTTCGATATTCGGAAAAGTCAGGAGCGTGAAGACAGGGCTCTTCTGCCATTCACCGACTTTTACGGCGGCAGCGTAGTCGCTGGCGCGAATGGCCAGCTGCAAGAGTAACGCCATGGTGAATTGGGCCACCGATTGGCTGGCGTAGCCCGGCACGTTGCATACTTTGATGCCGCGCTTGGCTGCCGCTTCTTTGTCGATAATATCCGTGCCCGTGGCGGCGACGGCGATCAGTTTTAGCTCGCGGATCTCAGGGGATTTCAATATTGCTTGGTCAATCACGACTTTGTTGGTGACCGCGATGGTAGCACCAGCTAGGCGCTCAATAGTGTCACCGGGGGCCGTGACCTGATGCACCGTGCAATGCCACTGGTCGGTGAATAAGCGTAGCGCCACGTCACCATAGGTGGCGGCGTCGAGAAAGACTATTCTGGTTTGCGGCTCGTTCATTTCGCCAACTTCCCTTGAGCTTCGAGCTTTTTCGCTTGGTCCCAATAGCGGTCCATCTCTTCGATGGACGACTGGTCAAAATCTTTGTTCGCTTGGCGCAGCTCGGCTTCGATGTGATGAAAGCGCCGGGTAAAGCGGTCGACGGTCTGGGCCAGGACTACTTCTGATTCGACATCGAGAAAACGTGCGATATTGACCATGGTGAACAGCAAGTCGCCAAGCTCCTCGCCGGTGTGGGTCTTGTCGCCGGTCGCCACGGCTTCCTTGAGCTCGCGCATCTCTTCGTCGAACTTGGCCCAGACCTGTTCGATATTCGGCCATTCGAAGCCCAGGCTGGCGGCGCGCCGCGAGATCGCTTGCGCTCGTGCCAGCGCCGGCATCGCTTTCGGGACATTGCCGAGAGCGGATTTGCTTTCGCCATCCTTTTTGTCATTCAATTTTTCTTTGGCTTTGAGCTGGGCGCGCTGTCGGAGCGCGGCCGCGGGATCTTCCGGCAGCGATTCGCCGGCGAAGACATAGGGATGGCGGCGCACCAGTTTATCGGTGAGCAAGGCGATGACATCTTCGATGGTGAAACGGTTTTCCTCCTTGGCGATCTGGGCATGAAAGATTACTTGCAAAAGCACGTCGCCGAGCTCCTCTGTGACTTTTTTCGCATCGCCGTCATCGAGGGCGTCGAGCAATTCATAGGTCTCCTCGAGCAGGCAGGGCTTGAGCGAGAGGTGGGTCTGCTCCCTGTCCCATGGACAGCCGGCGTCGCTGCGCAGTTGCGCCATGACGTTTAGCAGTTCGGTGAATTTTTTCTCGGTCTCGCGATCGCTCACGTTTAGTGCCTCCGCGCTGCTTGACGTTGTCAACTTTCCTTCCGGGCCGGCAGCGTGCTAAATCTTACTGGTCGTCATTGTTGAAGTCCAGCAAGTCTAGTTTAAGGAGAGCGACTTATGCCAGTTGCCAACGTCGATGGGATCGATACTTACTACGAAACTCGTGGTTCAGGCACGCCGATCTTGATGTGCGCGCCGGGCGGCTTCGACGCGACTATTGATAAATGGCGGGTGGCCAGCGCTTGGACGGGCATTGACGCGATCCAAGCGTTGGCGGCGGAACATACGGTGATTCTCTATGACCGGCGCGAGTGCGGCCAGTCGGGCGGGCGGGTCGAACGGTTGCGCTGGGCTAGTTTTACCGATCATGGTAAAGCGCTGCTCGATCATTTGAAGGTCGATGCGGCGTGGATCATGGGTGGCTGCATGGGCTGCTCGGTGGCTCTTGCGTTTGGCGTTCATTATCCTCTAGCGACCCGCGGTTTGATCCTGCACTGGCCGGTGGGCGGTTATCGTTGGAAGGTCAATGGCCGAGCTCGCTTCACGCGCCACTACGAGTTCGCTAAACAGCAGGGCTTCAAAGGCGTGGTCGAGCGCGCCCGCGGCGGTAAGACTTTCTGGATGGACCCCGAAGGCGGGCCCTGGGCCGGGATGATTGCCCGCGATGAAAAATTTGCCCAGCGCTTCGCCAGCCAAGACTTGGAACAATACCTGGCCATGATCGTCACCAGCGGCCGCACACTATTCGACCGCGACACCGCACCCGGAGCTGAGCCGGAGGAGGTGATGGGGATCAAAGCGCCGTCGCTGATTATCCCCGGCGACGATCAGTCCCATGCGACCTCCGGTGCGCATTATTTGCGGGAGCTTTTACCGAATTCTGATTTCTGGAACGTCATGCCGCCGCAGCAGACGACGCAAAATGTTTGCGATCGGATTCTCGAATTCTGCCGAAGGTAGTGCGATGCCGCCAGTGAAAGATTTGTCATGCTTGTGGCTAAACCAAGGGAGCTAACATAACGTGGGGGTCTGACCCCATATCCACTCTTATCTTACACCTTCTCCCAAACGGGTACCCTAACTCCGCCTCCCAAATCTTGCTGTAGAATAAACGGTACCCACTTGCACAACAAACACCGCCGCCAATGTTAGCCCCAGTTAATTACAATGGTTGATCCGTTTAGAATTGTAAGCGTAGCTGGTATTAAACAAATCGGTATTATAAACCACTGCCGATGCATCCTGAAAAGGCCCAAAATTAAACCTAGAATGGCAAATGTAATAAAATTGCTGAAGAAGTGAATAGGCAGCCACGCAACTCCTCGTAAATATTTCTCTAACACCGTCTCTACAACGGCGCGCTTTCCCGAAGGTATCTTATTAAAAAACGATTTTTGTAGTTTGCCGATCTCTTCCGTCGTAAGAAATCCGGCAATTTCCTTTTGAAACCCAGGATCACCGGCTATTTGTACGATTAGGACAATTCCATTGGTTAAACCCCATATAGTTGGCATGAGGGTGTAGCCAAGAATAACAACACATGTGTAGACGAACAGTTTTGTCGCCCACGGCCGATGAGTACGACTAAGTGGAATTGAATCGTTTGTTGCCATCACTGAAATACGCTTTCCAATGTGTTGGTAATATCAGAGTTTGCTAACTCCCTTGTTAGTTTCGAATTTCACTTTATGCCAATTCTCGGGCGAAAATTGCAGATCGCCACCGTTAATGCGGCACAACCTGGAGGAGTTTGCTTCTTGGTCATCATCCAACCAGCGGCGATAGCAGCTTCGCATGCTCGGCCCATTGCCTCATCGTATGCCTTTTCCCAATCATCGACGTATCGCAGTGGGTTATTCACTACATACGTTGTCGTAGACAAAACCTTGTCACCGAAGGTTGTCTGATGGTTGGCCGCGTTGTACGCCGTCGAGTCAACTGCCGGTGGAACTCCGGTGTGAGCGAAGGAGCCGCTGGTTTTGGTCCGGTTCCCGCGCTGATCGTACTTGCAGGCTAGATTTCCCAACACCGTGGTGCCGTAAGTAATTCTGCCGCGAGCATAGTTAAGCTGTCGTGAATTCGTGTGTCTCAAGTGTGGACCGGGGCGGCGAAATTTGATAGACAAAATCCACTTTGAAGTGTCATTGATCAATCAAGGAGGTTTGCGATGGACGTTTCTAATTCTACGGTGCAACTCAACACATCCGACGGCAAGATGGATGCCTATGTGGCCCAGCCTAAGGATGGCGGCAGCTATCCCGGCGTGGTGGTTATTCAAGAGGCTTTCGGCGTCAATGATCATATGAAGAAAGTTACCGATCGGATTGCCGCGGAAGGCTACGTGGCGATCTGCCCGGATATTTTTCATCGTGAAAGCGAGCGGGTGATTCCATTCACCGATATGGCCAAGGCGATCGCGACC
>JBGTCC010000662.1:0-3228 GCA_041749055.1 Thermodesulfobacteriota bacterium
CATATTCGGCCCCAGTGGATTTGCTACCGGTGAATCAGGAGTCGAAACCATGGCATCTTCACCGAGTTCAATGATTCCGTTACTGCCGTGGAGCGCGATTGCTTGACTATCTTCCATGAGACCCTCCGCTTTCTGGCGTCGACCCGACGAACCCGCCGCGCGCCAATGACGCGCGTCTAGCAAGTAAGTGACTGCCGACGACCTTTGTGAGTAGTTGGGAATCTTTACGATCGAGCTTTCCCCAACACAAGGTAGCAACGGCGAGGCCAGTTGAGCCGCGGTGAGGCGAGGAAAAAATTCGCACTTCTGGAAATTCTGCGAAGAGTTGGCCGACCGAAATGGACCATCACCGCAAGGAACTGCACAAACGGATCGGAAATCTAGTAAGTTTGCGGCGCGATATCGGAAGATTCGGCCACGGGATTTGAGCCACTTAGGTTTGGCGTATAGAAAGCCGCGAGATACCAAACACCCGCTACCCTCGACCGACGGGAAACGTCCTGGCCTGGCACGGTTAGTTTTTATTGACCCGTCGTTGGCGATCCGACCGGCGCCCGCGCCAAATCATTTTCCGATGGGCGATACCCGCTTCATCGAAAATCGCTCCAGTGCCGCGAAAGTTCAGCCGCTCATAGAAGCCGCTCACTTCGACTTGGGCGTGCAAGTAAATCTGCCGCGCTTGCAACCGTCGCGCCACCGCAACCGCCCGCGTTAGCAACCGCCGGCCCACGCCTCTGCGCCGGTAGCTTTTCAGCACCGCCATGCGGCCGATCTTGGCGGCGCCGCGATGCCACACCACCCTGGCCGTGCCAACCGCTTTGGCGCCGACCTTGGCGAGAAAATGAATCGCCCGCTCGTCGTCGTCATCCAGCTCGATGTCACTGGGCACGCCCTGTTCCTTGACGAACACTTTGATGCGGATGGCGAAGGCTTGGGCGAGTTCTTTTTCGCCAGAAATTCGTTTGACCGCGACTCCGGGCGGCTTCTCAATAGATGATTTCAATTGTCTGCGCGGCTTGCTCATTTTGCTCGTATGGCGGTAACCAGTTGGCTTTCACCCACCTCATGTTGACACTGGCTAAACTTCTCAGATATTTACTCTAGTGAAAAGGGGAAATCATCAACATGAAACAAACTTGCTTTGTCTGCCAAAATATCGACTGCCAGAGCCGCGGCTCGGAAGCGCTGATGAAAGAACTCACCGACATGGTTAGCGCCAAGGCATTGGACGCTGAAGTGAAGCCCTATATCTGCTTCGGCGGCTGCGACTTCGGCCCCAACATCGTCGTGCATCCGCAAAAGAACTGGTACGCCGGCGTCCAGAAAGAGGATCTGCCGGAGATTGTCAATTCACTCGCCGGCGGCCCGGCGGTGACCCGTCTCGATACCATCGACCCATCGCTAAAAGACATCGTTTACTCGCTGTTGGATGCCGGCGTCGTCTGATCGAGGCTACGGCACCGCTCGCGCAACTTAAGACTTCGCGGCAATCAGGCCACTCGTCCGCGTCGATGCATTGACATACATCTATGCACATAATTGCGATTGTCTTGGCGTTTGTGCTGCTGAACGTTACCGGCACCAACGCCTTCGCTCAACTGCGCCACATACACAGCGGGGCGGGCGTGAGCCCGACCCAACTGCCCTTCTGGACCGCCAAGGAGTTAGGCATATTCGATAAATATGGTTTGAGCGTCGAGCTGGTAGTTATTTCCAGCGGGCCGCGCGGCATGCAGGCGCTGCTCGGTGGCAGCCTACAGTCGGCGAATATGGCCGCCATGTCGCCGATACGCTCGGTTCTCGGCGGCGGCGAAGTCGTCATCGTCAGTGGCTACCTCAACAAGAGTCTGTTCAAACTGGTGGCGCAGAAAGAGATCCGCAAGGCCGCCGACTTGCGCGGCAAGAAAATCGGCCTGGCCAATTTCGGCGGCTCCACCGAATTCGGCGTGCTGATGGCCTTGAAGGAATTGCACGTGCCGCGCGAGTCGGTCCATTTGGTCGCTGCCGGCGGCAGTAACGCCCGCTTTGCCGCGCTTGACGCCAAAGGCTTGGACGCGACGATCCTGCCCTACGCCGAAGCGTTGGTCGCCGAGAAAAAAGGCTTTGCGATTCTGGCGGATTTAGCCGAGGCCGTGCCGGAGTTTCCCGACCGCTTGATTACCGTGCGCCGCTCCTTCGCGGAAAAGGAACGAGCCCACCTCAAACGCTTCTTGCAAGCCACCAGCGAGGCGATCCATGAGATCAAGTCCGAGCGCCAACAGGAAAAAATCCTCGCGGTGCTGGCGAAAAATTTGCGCATCGACCGCAAGTCGGCCGAAGAGAACTACCACATGTACCGCAACGCATTCTCTTTCCCGCCGCGCGTCGGCCGCAAGGGGCTGGCGACGGTGTTGGAATTGATTCAGCAGGAAGCCGGCAAGGCCAATGCGCCCGTCGACGCCAATCGCTTCGTCGACGAAAGCGTCATCGACGAGCTGGAAAAAGAGGGTTTCTTTAAAGCATTGGACAAGGGCACAATCCGGAAATAGGATGGTTTAAGGCACATTAAGGATTTCACCGCAGAGACGCGCGGAGATCGCAGAGTTCGGTATCTAATCTATTAATTCTTTATTCAGCGTCTTCGGCGTCTCTGCGGTGAGTATTCCGGAATTCTGATCGTCGGAACCCTTCGTGCTCCCTTCGAAAATATGGGGGATGATATGCACAACGAAGATCCTCCGGGGCCTCCGTCATACCCGCGAAAGCGGGTATCCAGGCTAATTCGGAGCAAAACAAACCTGGATTCCCTCGTGCGCGGGAATGACGAATCCGAGGAGGGGAGGATGTTCTGGGAATGCCAACCATTTTCATGCTCTGTAGGCGAGCGGAAGCTCATGGACACTTCGTGGTGAAATCGAATTCTTCAAGGAGAACTTATGGAAACCAAGATCAAGCATGTTGCGATCATGAGTCAGAACTCGCCCCGCCTGTCGCGTTTCTACGAGTACCTATTCGCGCTCACCAGCGCGCGGGCCTACGCGACCAGGGAAGCGGAAGACGACGCGGCGCGAAAGTTCGGCTTTCCGCAGCTCTCGTCGAAGCGTGTCGCCAAACCATTTGACGCCACCAATATTGTCACCGACGGCAACATCGGTCTGGCGTTTCTGCGCCGCCGGCCCGGCTATCCCGGCGGCATCGACCACTTCGGCGTGGAGGTCGATGATCTTGAGACCGTCTGCGCCAGGATGA
>JBGTCC010000663.1:0-12330 GCA_041749055.1 Thermodesulfobacteriota bacterium
GGCGCCTTGGGCTACCAGCTCTTTGCCCACCGCCAAAGTGCGTTCAATGACGACATCGTGATAACCGGACAGATCGCCGGTGTCGTAAAGCCCGACGGTGCGGATACCGCTGACGAACGGCGTCATGCCATAGGTCTGCACCATGCGCATGGTGTGCGGCATATGGGTTTCCAACGGCACGATGAGGCCGAAGCGGTCGCAAATACTGGCGGCGAAGTGCAGCGACGCGCGCAACAGGCCGATCACCGGGATGCGCACCGCCAAGCGGCTCGCCTCAACGCCGGGATCGAAGGTATTGCTCTGGATCACCGCATCGAAACCTTGGTGCTCGGCCTCGATGGCTTTCTTCACCAGCGCCGGGGTTTCCAAAATATGATGCAGGCCGGAGAGTGCTTTGCGCTCTTCGAGCAGTCTCAACACGGCGCCGCTGCCGAGATCTTCGGGGTAGGCGAGCTCAAAAGTCGTGTCGGGCGAGGCATAGCTTTTGAGCAGCTTGGCGATATGGACTTCGAGCTCGGCGGAGTGGTGCTGCGCTGAGTGGTTTAAAAACATGAAATGCATGATTTTTTTCCTCTGTGACTAAGAAGAGGACCTATAAGACTGATAGTACCAATACGACAAAGCGTCGTTAGCCGCCGAAAATTGTCCGCATCTGCTTGGCATACTCGTCGAGTTTTTCCGCCAGCGCCGGATTGACTGGGACGATTTTCAAATCTTTAAGCATCGCCGCTTGTTCGTTGGCACGGTCGCCGCGGGCGCTATGGCGCCCGGGGGTTTGCATGAGCTTCTGGCCCTCGCGCGATAGTGTGAACTCCAAGAATAACTTTGCGGCATTCGGATGAGGCGCGCCGGCGGCGATACCGGCGCCGACCATGATCGCCGGCACCGGGCCCAGCGCGGTCCAGTCAATGGGCGCGCCGCGTTCTTTCATGCGCTCCACCGATGACGCGGGAATATTGATATCGTAGAAGCCTTCGCCGGCGACGACCAACTGCGCCAAGAGCTCATGGCCTTCGCGCAGGCTCGGCTGTTGTTTGGCGAGTTCGCGCATGTACTTAAGCCCGCGCTCCGGTCCAAGAATCTGCAACATGCCGGCGAACCAATCGGCCTTGGTGCCTTCCATCAAGAGCTTGCCCTTCCATTTAGCATCGAGCAGGTCGTCATAGGTTTTCGCCACCTGGCGCGCCGGCACCAGGCGGGTGTTGTAGGCGGTCACGTAGGCGTTGTAATACACGGTCGTCCAAAAACCTTCTTCCTTGAAGTCCTTCGAATACAAAGCGTTGGATTGCGGCAGGTAGCGCGCCAGGACGCCGCTGCGATTGAAAATATGCATGCTGAACTCGACGGTTTGAATGATGTCAGCGAAGATTTTTTTAGCACGGAATTCGGTCAAGACTCGGGTCAGTAGCTTTTCGCTGCCGGTGCGGTGCAGTCTTACTTTAACGAATGGATAACGCTTCTCGAATTCGCCGATGATCGCGTTAGCTTCGGCGAGGTTCATCGACGCGTAGTAGACCAGCTCGCCCTCGCGCTTGGCGGCGTCGATCAAGGCATCGCTGGTCGCGGCGCTGACGTTTGCTCCCGAGACTGCCAGCCACAACCAAGTAACGAAGCTTATGCTGAGCTTGGCCATCTGGATTTACCTCCCTAAAGAAGCGATGAAGCCGTTGTCTTCCAGTTCCCGGATAAAACGGTCCTCGACGAATTTCCTGGCGTCGGCGCCGCGGGCTTCGGGTAATTCCTTGGCCATGAAATCGAGCAGGGTTTGCAGCGAGGCGACCACCGGGTAGGGAACGCGCGGCATGCCGGGTTGGGTAAGGTTGTAGGTTTCTTCAGCGATCGTCCGGTCGGCGATGCCGCTGTAGTCGGCCTGGACATCGACGGTGAATTCCCGGTCGGTGCGGTAACGATGCATGCCTTCGACATAGGCTTTTACGAACTTCCGGGTGATCTCGGGATTATTCTCGATGTAATCGCGCCGGCCGGCGATGCCGCCCAGAGCATAGTTAAGCCCGTATTCGGCGAAGTCGATCAGGTACTTGCAGCCATGGCGGATAGCGTCGATGCATTCCGGCGGCGTGCCGACGACGACATCGACCGTGCCGCCGAGCAAAGCTGCCATTTCTGCCTCGGCGCCATGGCCGAGGGTCACTTCTTGCAGGCCTTTGATGCCGGCGGCGTCGAGTTTGGCGACGACGAACTTCACCAGCGCATCGCCGATGCCGCCGTCATTGACCGTGCCGATTTTCTTGCCGGACAGTTCTTCTCGGCTATTGATGCCGGGGCGTCCGACTAGAAATTGCTGATTGATGCCGCCGGTGAGGAAAACCACATCGGCTTCCCCCTTGAGATTGGCGCGCAGCGGCGCCGGCGCCGCCAGGTTGCCAAACTGGATATCTCCCGACATCAAGCCGCGCACCACGCCCTTGGCGCCGCCCATCACCGGCGGCCGGTCGATGTCGAGGCCATGCTTGCGAAACAATCCGGCTTTCCAGGTGACCATCATCGGCCCGGCGCCTTGGCCGACGGTGGCGAAGCCCGCTTTGATTTTAATTAGTTCGGCCATGAGCAATTTCCTATTCTACAGACCTTGCCTCATTCCTATCACGACTGTGCCTCGATCAGTCAAGCGCCGAAGAATCGACTCTTCGCACGGTTAAATTTTTTCGTCAGGGTGCGCTTGATTGCGCGATTCGCGTTGACAGCTTTTATGCGCCGGCGTAGTATTGAATTCCGTGATGCGCTTTCTAGGAAAGCCATTGCGGATTTTTGTTTTTGGCGGCGCCATGCCAATATTAACCATTCAATCGATTGTTATTGCAGCCGTGAAATCGTGAATCCATGAGCGTGGTGGCGATTATCCCGGCGCGCTTTGGTTCGACCCGGCTGCCGGCTAAGCCGTTGGCTCAAATCGGCGGCCGGCCGATGATCCAACATGTTTACGAGAACGCGGCTAAAGCCAGAGTGTTGGACCGGGTGATCGTGGCGACCGACGATCGGCGCATTGAAGCGGCGGTGAGAGGATTTGGCGGCGAAGTCATGATGACCTCGCCCGATCATGCCAGCGGCACCGACCGTTTGGCCGAGGTGGCGCGCAAGATCAAGGCCGATCTGCTGGTGAATGTGCAGGGCGATTTACCGTTTATTAGCGCCAAAACGATTCGCCAGGCGGTGCAGCCGTTGCGGCGCAATCGCGATATCCCGATGGGCACGGTATGCACGGCGATTTACCATGAGTCCGAGTGGCGCAATCCGAATATCGTGAAGGTACTCACCGACAAGGCCAGGTTGGCATTGTTTTTTACCCGTGCGCCGATACCTTTCCGGCGCAATGACGGCATTGATGCCAACGGTAAAAAGATTGTAAGGCGGGACCAGCGCCGGCTTTGGGGCTATCGTCATCTCGGCTTATATGTTTATCGGCGGGATTTCCTATTGAAATTCGCCCGGCTGCGGCCGACGGCGTTGGAGCAGATTGAAAGTTTGGAACAGTTACGGGCCTTGGAAAACGGTTATTGGATTTACGTCGCGCGGGTCGACGAGCGGTCGGTGGAGGTGGATACACCCGCCGATCTCCTGCGGGCGGAGAGTTATTGGAAGCGACGTTCGAACTGAGAGGTGGCGATGGCGGCGATAAAAACTAAATATATTTTCGTCACGGGCGGTGTGGTGTCATCTTTGGGCAAGGGGCTGGCGGCGGCTTCCATCGGCGCGCTTTTGGAAAGCCGCGGTCTCAAGGTGACGATCTTGAAAATGGATCCGTACATCAACGTCGATCCGGGCACCATGAGCCCGTATCAACATGGCGAGGTGTTCGTCACTGACGACGGCGCTGAGACCGACATGGACCTCGGCCACTACGAACGCTACGTGTCCACCGCCATGGGGCGTAAAAACAACTGCACGACCGGGCAAATTTACGAGACGGTTATTGGCAAAGAACGGCGCGGCGATTATCTCGGCGGGACCGTCCAGGTCATTCCGCATATCACCGACGAGATCAAACGGCGCATCTTCGCCGCCGCTGAAGGCTTCGATATCGCCATCGGCGAAGTTGGCGGTACGGTGGGCGATATCGAAGGTCTACCGTTCTTGGAAGCGGTGCGCCAAGTGGCCTGGGACTTGGGCCGGGAGAATGTTCTCTATATTCACCTGACTCTGGTCCCCTATATTACCGGCGGCGGCGAGCTCAAAACCAAGCCGACCCAGCATAGTGTCAAAGAGCTGACCGGTTTGGGGATTCAGCCCGATATTCTGCTCTGCCGCACCGATCGTATACTTGACAAGAAAATCAAAAATAAGATCGCCCATTTTTGTAACGTCGCCGAAAATGCCGTCATCACGGCGAAGGATGTTGAGTGGATTTACGAAGTGCCGTTGGTGTTTCACGAGGAAGGGCTCGACGAGCGGGTGGTCGAAAAGCTCAACATCTGGACCGGTGCGCCGCACCTGGAGCGCTGGCAAAAAGTCGTCGACGTCCTGAAAAACCCCAAGGACTCGGTTCGCATCGCCGTAGTCGGCAAGTACATGAGTTTGAGGGAGTCGTACAAGAGTCTTTTTGAATCGTTGGTTCATGGCGGCATTGCTAATGAGGTCAAAGTCGAGATTGAATGTATCGAAGCGGAGCAAATCGAGCAGGAGGCCGCCGAGATCTTGCTGAAAAACGTCGACGGTTTGCTCATTCCCGGCGGCTTCGGCGACCGCGGCAGCGAGGGAAAAATTGCTGCGATCCGTTACGCCCGCGAAAATGGCATCCCATTTTTCGGCATTTGCCTGGGCATGCAAATGGCGGTGGTGGAATTTGCCCGCAATGTTTGCGGTTTGGAGCGCGCCAACTCCACGGAATTTGACTTGCAGACGGCCCATCCGGTGATTCATCTAATGGAAGAGCAGAAAGCCATCGACACCAAAGGCGGCACCATGCGCTTGGGCAGTTATCCCTGCGTGCTGCAGAATGAAACTCTCGCCGCCAAGTTGTATGGCCGGGAAAAGATTTCCGAGCGGCACCGCCATCGCTACGAGTTCAACAATAACTACCGGGCCGAGTTCGGCGCCAGAGGCATGGTGTTGAGCGGCTTGTCGCCGGACAGTGCGCTGGTGGAGATCATTGAGCTGCGCGGCCATCCCTGGTTTCTCGGCTGCCAGTTTCACCCGGAGTTCAAATCACGGCCGATGGATAGCCACCCGCTGTTCCGCGGCTTTGTCGAGGCGGCGCTGCAGAATCGCCGCTCGCTGTCAGATACGCCACGCATGAAGATCGTCCGCACTTAGGTGGGATTTGCCCGAATTGAAGCCCACAAAGCTGATACAGGTTGGCAATGTTTCGATCGGCGGCGACGGCCCGCTGGCGGTCATTGCCGGACCGTGCGTGATTGAAAGCAGGGAGTCGGCGCTGCGCCACGCTGCGGCGCTCAAACAACGCGCCGACCGCGTCGGCGTGCCGTATATTTTCAAAGCGTCCTACGACAAGGCTAATCGCAGCTCGGTCGATTCATTTCGCGGGCTCGGTCTCGACAAGGGCCTGGCGATTCTTGCCGAAGTCAAAGCAAAGATCGGCGTGCCGGTGCTCACCGATGTGCATGAAACCACGCAAGTGGCGGCGGTCAAAGACGTCGCCGACATTCTGCAAATCCCGGCGTTCTTGTGCCGCCAGACCGATTTCGTTGCCGCGGTGGCCCAGGCCGGCAGAGTCGTCAACGTAAAGAAGGGGCAATTCCTCGCGCCCTGGGACATGCGCAACGTCATCGACAAGATTCTTTCCAGTGGTAACCAGCAGATTCTCGTCACCGAGCGCGGCGCGTCGTTTGGTTATAATAATTTAGTATCCGATATGCGCTCCCTCGTGGTGATGCGCGAAATGGGCTATCCCGTGGTCTTCGACGCGACCCATAGTTTGCAGTTGCCGGGCGGTTTGGGCAACGCTTCCGGCGGCGAACGCAAGTATATTCCTGCCCTGGCGCGCGCCGGTGTCGCCACCGGCATCGATGCTCTATTCATGGAAGTGCATGAAAATCCTGACCAGGCTTTGAGCGATGGACCCAATTCTTTGGCGCTGGAAAACTTTGAAGCCTTGCTCCGCACGCTCAAGGAGATCGACGCTCTGGTCAAGCGGCTTTGATACCGTGAACAAGCAATTCGTTCTAAGTCGTGCCGCCGAGGTTTTGCGGATGGAGGCCCAAGGGCTGTTGTCCGTCATCGACCACCTGGATGAAAATTTCGTCCGCGCGGTCGCCATGATGCAAGGCTGCAAGGGCAAGGTGGTGGTGACCGGTGTCGGCAAATCGGGCCTGATCTGCGCCAAAATCGCCGCGACCTTGTCGAGCACTGGCACGCCAGCATTTTATCTCCATTCCGGCGACGCTTTGCACGGCGATCTCGGCATGGTGATGCCGGACGATATCGTGGTTGCGGTTTCCAATAGCGGCGAGACCGATGAAATCCTCAAGCTACTGCCCCATTTCAAACATCATGGCCTTAGGCTTATCGTTATCACCGGCAATCCGTAATCGACTCTAGCGCAAGCAGGTGAACTGGTTCTCAACGTTCGTGTCAAGGAGGAGGCCTGTTCCCTCGGCCTGGCGCCGACCACCAGCACCACGGTCGCCTTGGCCATGGGCGATGCCCTCGCGGTGGTTTTACTCGAGCAGAAGGGCTTCAATGAAGCGGACTTCGCCATACGCCATCCCGGCGGTATGCTCGGCCGTAAGCTGCTGCTACGGGTTGAGGACTTGATGATTCGCGGCGAGGGATTGCCTTTGGTGGGTGAGACGACCAGCATAAAGGACGTGCTGTTCGAGATCACCGCGAAGCGCCTCGGCGTCACCGGCGTGATCAACGAGAAAGATCAGCTCGTGGGCATCCTGACCGATGGCGATTTACGGCGAGGGTTGGAGAGCAAAGGCGAGATTCTTTCCTTGGCGGCGAAAGATCTCATGACCCGCAACCCCAAGACTATTCCCGCCGAAACTCTAGCGAGTGAGGCGGTGGCGGTCATGGAAAAATTTCCGATAACTAGTCTATTTGTGCTTGAGCATGAGACCCAGAAACCGGTCGGCATCGTTCATTTGCACGATTTGATCAAAGCCGGTCTCTAGCGTCTCGCCGTGAAAACCGTCCCAGCTGCGCTGCGCCGAAAGGCCGTGAACATTCGCCTGCTGTTGTTGGACGTCGATGGTGTGCTCACCGACGGGCGCATTATCATTGACGACCGCGGCGTCGAGAGCAAAAATTTTCACGTTCGCGACGGTCAAGGAATCTCGCTGTTAAAACGCAGCGGTATTGAGGTGGGTTTTATCACCGGACGATCGTCGTCCGTCGTCCGCCACCGTGCTAACGACCTGCGGGTCACGCTGCTATTCCAGGGTGTGCAGAACAAGCTGCGGGTGTATGAACGGATCAAAAAGAAGTGCCGCCTGACCGACGGACAAATTGCCTATGTTGGCGACGACGTCATCGATTTACCGGTGCTGCGGCGGGTGGGTTTGGCGGTAACGGTTGGCGATGGTTCAGCGGAACTCAAGCCGCTTGCCGACTACGTTACGGTGGCCAGGGGCGGGATGGGCGCCGTACGCGAGGTCGCCGAGCTGCTACTTAAGGCCCAGAAAAAGTGGTCGGACTTACTTCCCCTTTAAGTAAATTCCTAATTACTCCAGCAGTTTACCTGTTTATAAAGCAAATATCGTGCCTATTCCTTTACAGGAATTCCTAAGAATGGTATTTTTGCATTTACATTGCTGAATTGACTATGCGCAAAACTAGACGGACTATCTTACTCGCTATGATCCTTCTGTCTCTGGGCGCGGTGGCTTACAAAGTCGCCGATGTCGTCTCGAACATGAAGAAGGAACTGGTAAAAAACCCCATGGCTGTTCTTGACGCCCTACCCGAAGCCACACTCCATATCAAGGATTTTCATCGCTCCAAGATCGAGAACGGCCGTAAGGTATGGGAGCTTTTCGGCGACGAGGCGCATTACCTCAAGGACAAGCGGGAAGCGGTGATCACGCGGCCACGGTTTCTCTACTACGACAAAAAGGATGAGGCGGCGGAGACCTCAGCGGAGGCGGCGCATGTATTCCTGAACGAGAAGGAGCTCGAACGGTTGGAGCTCACGGGTGGTGTCCGGGTCTCGATGAAGGGTTACGTACTGACTTCGGAAACGGCCAACTATCTACCCGCCAAGGAGCAAATCTCGTTACCGAACCGAACTCAGGTAGTTGGCGAAGGCATTTCAATCGAAGGAGCGAGCATGGAAGTGGAATTGGAGGGGAAGAAGATTCGCATGGTGCGTGACGTCAAGACCAAGATCGAGCCAGAAATATTGGCTAAGAAGCGATCCAAGACCGTCGACAGCCCGGGGATAGGGGGATAACATGACGCAGAAAACCCTCTCGGCGATCCTATTGGGAGTATCCTTGTCGGTTTCCTTTCCTGCCATGGGAGCCGAGGCTGTAGCAGCGGAGGAGAAAAAGAGCGTCAACGCCTTCGAGTTCAATAAAAAGGACCCGATTTACATCACTGCCGACTGGATGGAAGTCGATCAGGCGAAGAACACTATCGTTTACAAAGGTCGGGTGGTTGCCGTGCAGTCCGATATGACCATGCGCAGTGATGCGCTCATCGCTTATTACGATCCTGAGATGAAGCAGATGAAACAGATCGTCCTGGATGGCAAAGTCAATGCGACCCAAGGGACGCGCGTGGCCACCGGCGATCGTGCAGTTTTCGACGATAAAGCGAAGACGGTTACTCTTACGGGGAACCCGGTGATGCGCCAAGGCAATAATCAGGTCAGCGGTGCGAAGGTGGTTTATTTTATCGAACAAGATCGCGCCATGGTCGAGAGTGACGGCAAAACCAGGGTTTCCGCGGTCATTTTCCCCGAAGAGTTAAAGACCCGGGAGCCAGGGGATGCCAAGTCAAAATGAGCGTGCTCAAAGCGGTGTCGGTCGCCAAAGCGTACGGTGGCCGGCGGGTAGTCGATGGAGTCAGCTTGGCGGTCCAAGGCGGCGAGGTGGTCGGATTGTTAGGCCCAAACGGCGCCGGTAAGACAACCACGTTTCATATGATGGTGGGTTTAATCCAGCCCGATGAGGGGCAAGTGTTATTGAACCAAGACGATCTCACCGACGCACCGATCTATCAGCGCGCTCGCGCCGGGATAAGCTACCTGCCGCAGGAATCGTCGGTGTTTCGCCGCCTGACGGTGGAGCAGAATTTGCTGGCGATCCTGCAAACTCTCGATTTGAGCGGTGCCGACCAAAAAGAACGGGCCGACGGGCTGATGAAGATGCTCGGCGTGAGTCATCTCGCGACCCACAAGGCGTTTACCTTATCCGGTGGCGAACGGCGGCGCGTCGAGATTGCCAGAGCGTTGGTGCTCTCGCCATTTTTTCTCTTGCTCGATGAACCCTTTACCGGCATCGATCCGATCGCCGTGGCGGAGATCCAAAAAATTGTCCGCAACCTAGTTACCAGCGGGATCGGCATATTAATCACTGATCATAACGTCAGAGAGACCTTGGGTATCTGTGACCGGGCTTACATCGTCAATCAAGGGACGATTTTGGAGGAGGGCACGCCGCAATTCATTGCCGCTAGCCCGAAAGCACGAAAATTCTATTTGGGAGAAGGCTTTAAGTTCTAACCATGGCAGGTCTAAATTTACACCAAGTTCAAAAACTGGCTCAGACGCTGGTGATGACGCCGCAGTTACAGCAGGCGATCAAGTTATTGCAGTTGTCCCGCGTCGAGCTCGAAGAAATGGTTCTAAAAGAGCTGCAAGAAAACCCGGCTCTCGAAGAGGGTGCCACGGACGAGCCTGACGTGGCCGAGCCGCCGCGCGCCGAAACCAAGAGCGAACCGACCGAGGAGTTTGCCGAATTGGTGGCGCCGCGCGAGCCCAACACGGTGGACAAGATCGGCACCTTGGATTGGCAAGAGTATATCGATAGCCATTCCAACGGCGTGCATAGCTCGCTCACCGCCGAGGCGATGTCCGACGATGGCGACTCGCCGCCATCGTGGGAAAATAGCCTGACTAAGAAAACTTCCCTGGAAGATCATCTGATTTGGCAGTTGCGTTTGTCGAAGATCAGCGAACGGGAATCGAACATCGGCTTCTACATCATCCAGAATATAAGTGAGAACGGTTATCTGGCTCTGACCCTCGATGAAGTTTGCAGTGCCGTGGAATGTACCCCCGTGGAAGCGGAAGCGGTACTCAAGCGCATCCAGTTTTTCGATCCGGTGGGGGTTGCCGCTCGGGATCTGCGCGAGTGTCTTCTGGTGCAACTGGAAAACCTAAAGCTCAAGGATAGCCTGGCGGCGCGCATCGCCGACGGCTACTTGAGTTATCTCGAGTCGAAGCGCTATGAAAAGCTCGCTAAGGATCTCGGCGTCACCGTGGATGAGATCGCCGACGCGGCGCACTTGATCGCTTCGCTGGAACCTAAACCGTCCCGCGGTTTCGAGCAAGACGATGTGCGCACCGTGCTGCCCGATGTTTTCGTCGAGAAAATCAGCGGCGAATGGGTGATTTATCTAAACGACGACGGCGTGCCGCGGCTGCGCGTGAGCTCGCTATATCGCCGCATGGCCGGACAGGAAGGCGCCGAAGAAGAACAGGCGCGGCAGTACCTGCAGGAAAAAGTTCGGGCGGCGACCTGGCTGATTAAGAGCATTCAACAGCGCCAGGCGACGCTGATGAAGGTCACCCAGAGCATTTTCAAATTTCAGGAAGAGTTCCTCGATCATGGCGTGAGCCACTTGAAACCCATGGTGTTGCGTCAGGTCGCCGACGATATTTCCATGCACGAATCAACGGTGAGCCGGGCGACGGCAAACAAATACGTGCATACTCCCCAAGGCCTGTTCGAGCTCAAATTTTTCTTTCAGAGCGGCTTGATGAGCCGCGGCGGCGACGATGTTGCCAGCGAGAGCGTCAAGGAAAAAATTCGCGCGATCGTTGCCGGCGAAGATCCTCGCAAGCCCTACAGCGACCAGCATATCGCCGTGATGCTCTCCGACGATTCCATCGAAATCGCCCGCCGCACCGTGGCTAAGTACCGCGAAGCCATGGGTGTCCTGCCGTCGTCCAAGCGGCGCCATTTTATTCGCAAGTAGCCGACCGGAGTTGAACAGGCGATGATGGTTATTCAAGTCGCTGATGGGTTTAGTCAATCCGCGCCGAATCTGGCTGCAAAATAATCAGAGCCGACACGGCTCAGCGGCAAAAGGGAAAGTTTGTGAAGATTACCGATTTTGTCAGTGTTCACACCGTCATACCCGCGCTTGTCAACCGCGACAAAAGCTCGGTGTTGGAAGAGCTCGCGGCCGGGTTAGCCGCCAAGCACGATAACTTAGAGAAGAAACAAGTTCTCGCCGTGCTTCAGGATCGGGAACGGATCAGTTCGACGGCGATCGGTGACGGCGTGGCGATACCCCATGGCAAACTGCCTGGCCTAGATAAGATCTATGGTCTGTTTGCACGCAGCCCGGCGGGCGTCGACTTCAATTCTCTCGATGGCGGCCCAACTCACCTATTTTTTGTCTTGATCGCACCGGAAAACGCCGCCACCGATCACTTGAAAGCGCTGGCGCGCATTTCACGATTGTTGAAGGACGAATCCTTTCGCCAACATTTAATGGCGGGCAGCACCAACCAGGAGCTGTTTCAACTGATTAGCGCTGCAGACGACAAATTCTAATCGTCCAGTTATGGTATGGCCAACGGCTTAGACATCTTCATTATCACCGGTCTTTCCGGTTCCGGTAAGAGCTTTGCGATTCGCGCCCTCGAAGACAACGGCTTTTTTTGCATCGATAATCTGCCGGCGCCGCTGATTCCCAAATTCGTCGAGCTTTGCCAAGGTTACCAAGAAGATATCATGCGCATCGCCTTGGGCGTCGATGTGCGCGGCAGCCAATTTCTGCGTGCCTTGCCGGAGGTGCTGAACGAGATGCGCGGTGGCGGCCATCATGTGCAAGTGCTGTTTTTCGACGCGTCCGATGACGTGTTGTTGCGCCGTTTCAGTGAAACCCGGCGGCCTCATCCTTCGGCCGCCGGCGGTTCCGTCCAGGACGGTATTGCGCGGGAACGGATCGCCTTGGAGTCGATCCGTGCTTTGGCCGACAAGGTGATCGATACCAGCGATTTCAATGTGCATGAGCTCAAGCGCGAGATGGAGCAGCAGTTTTGCGATGCCCCATCGGCGCGCCGCATGACGCTGTTTCTAACTTCTTTCGGGTACAAGTTCGGTACTCCCCACGACACCGATGTGATTCTCGATGTGCGCTTCCTGCCCAATCCTTATTTCGTCAACGAGTTGC
>JBGTCC010000664.1:0-4520 GCA_041749055.1 Thermodesulfobacteriota bacterium
GGTCGCCGGTCTGGCCGCCGGCAGCATGCACATCGGCCGCACCGGCGGCAGTGCCATGTTGGCAGCGGTCGCCGCCGGCCATGACTTCAAAGTCGTCGCCGCTTTCAACACGCGCAATACCTACGACCTGGTCGTCCGGCCCAACATCAAACGCGCCGAAGATTTGCGCGGCAAGACTTTCGGCATTACCAGCATCGGCGGCACCAGCTGGATGGGCGTGATCCTGTGGCTGGAGCACCTCGGTCTGGATGAAAAGCGCGACAACATTCGTTTCCAAGTCATCGGGGATCAAAGCGTCCAAGTGCAATGCGTCGAGACTGGCCTGTGCGACGCGATTGCCGTCGACGGCGTCTATACCAAACAGGCCAAGAACCGCGGCATGAGCGTGCTGGGAGAGTACACGCAACTTAAATCTCTGTTGATTGGACAATCAATGGTGGTGCCGAGCACGTTGCTGCAGCAGCGCCCGGATGTCGCCGAAGCCTATCTTAAAGGCGAGATCGAAGCTTTAGTCTTTTCCCTGGCGCCGAGAAACAAACCGGTGGTGCTTAAAACCTTGTCGAAATGGCTCAAGGTCGACGCCTCCGGCGCGGAGGACGCTTACCTGGATCTCGTCCGCGGCGTCGATAGAAAGCCCTTCGCCGTGCTCGACGGGTTACGCAACGCCCAGCGGCTGTTGAAAATCCGCAACCCAAAAGTCGGTGACGTCAGAGTCGAAGATGTGATCGACAGCCGCTTGATGAAAAAGCTCGATGACAGCGGCTTTATCGATAAACTTTATGCGAGCTATGGGATAAAGTCATAGATAACCAAAGGAGCGCGGACATTCCGGTCCGCCTGCGGGTTAGATAATTCGCGCTCCTATCAGATACAACCGGAATTGGATCAGCTCTATTCACTCGATTCAGGATGACGGCCGCTCCCGATCTGTCATTTCGAGCGAAGCGAGAAATCTTTCACATTCGGGCACCCCGGCTGAAATCAATCCAAAGCACTCCTCGGTGAAGCACGTCTTGACGGCATAAGTTGCAGTGTAATAAGTCTGGGGAAAATCAATCAGACTTAATCACCCACCCATCGAAAGGAAACCATTATGGCTATCATCGATTTCGACTCTCACCTGCGCGACGGCTGGCTGCTCGACGAGATTTATCAACTGCCTGAACCGTTCGCGAAACATTCGCCGCGGCGCATCGGCGACGGCAAATATTTCTACTCGAAGTTCGAGCATAACCTATCGCCGATGGAAGACCCGGTGGCCAACGCCAATTTCAAGAAACCGGTGACCCATCAGGTGTTTTACAATCCGGAAGCCAACGCGCGCGGCAATGAGGTGATGCGCTGGCAGCAAGGCGGCTACGATATGGAGTACCGCTTGAAAGACAATGCCCGCGAAGGCGTCGACTTTCAGTTGATCTTTCCAACCTCGATCGAAATCCCCTCGCAAAACCCCGGCCCCCTCGGCGCCGCCGTGGCGCGGACTTATAACAATTGGGCGCACAAACTGGTCGCCGGCCATCGCGACAAGCTATCGCCGGTGGCGATGATCCCGGCCGGCTGCCCGGAAGAGATGGCCAACGAGCTGCGCCACTGCGTCAAGACGTTGGGCTGTAAAGCCGCCCACCTGGTGAGCTATACCTTGGACAAGCAGATGGAGGATCCGGCGTTCTTCCCATTCTACGAAGCCGTTCAGGAGCTCGACGTGCCGCTGTTCTGCCACCCGAGCACCTTGGGCTTGCAGGGTACGTTGATCAACCGCCAGACGCATTTCTTCCCGATGCATATCCTCGGCCGGCCGCTCAATTGCGTGGCGCCGCTGGTCGCCATGGTATTGGGCGGCGTGTTCGAGAAATTCCCGCGCCTGAAAGTGGTTTTCTTCGAAGTCACGGCGGAGTTCTTGGTTTACTGGATGCACCGCATGGACGACGACTACGAGGTCATCAAAGAGGCCGGCATGTGCCCGCAACTGAGCATGCTGCCGTCGGAGTACGTGAAGCGCAACTGCTACATTACTTGCGAAGCCGACGAGAAGTGGCTGCCGCTGGCGCTGGCGGAAGTCGGCGAGACCCATGTCGTCGTTGCCACCGACTACCCGCACTTCGACTCGACATTTCCGAAAACCGTCAGCGGCATCCGCGAGCGGCCGGATCTTTCGCCGAAGCAGAAAAAAATGATTCTCGAAGACAATGCATTGAACCTGCTGCGCATGTAATCGGACAAACATCTCACAACGAGGACACGAAGAGCACGACGTTCAGAAATTTTCTTTTCCGAAACCTTCGTGTCCTTCGTGCCTTCGTGGTGAATAATCTTTCTCAGGAGAACGACAATGAATCACCGGTCAACCCTAGCCTTGGTCGCGGCTCTGTTAGTTCATGCGCCCGCGTTCGCCCAGGACGCCAAGCTGATCGAAGCAGCTAAAAAGGAAGGCGGCAAAGTCGTCGCTTACGGTTCCTTGGAAAGCGCCTCGATGGATCCCATCGCCGAAGCCTTCGAGAAAAAGACCGGCATCAAAGTGGAGTATTTTCGCGCTTCGGCGACCAAAGCGATGGATCGCGCCCTGACTGAACTACGCGCCGGCAAAGCCGTTTTCGACGTCATGGTCAACAATAGCGGGGCCATCGAAGTGATGCGCAAGGAAAATGTCTTCGCCAAGTATATCTCTCCTTCCGCCAGCGGATTTCCCAAGGGCGAAATCGATCCCCAACTCGGGCCGGCGTACCGGCACACACCGATTGGGATTATCTACAACAAGTCTGTGGTCGGCCCCGCCGACGCGCCGAGATCCCTCGAAGACCTGCTCAATCCCAAGTTCCGCGGTAAAGTGGTGATGCCCGACCCGACGCAACACACGACGACGATGCAGTGGTTGGCGAGCTTGTATAAAATCATGGGGAAAGAGAAGGCAGACAAATTCATTCGCGATCTCGGCGCAACCAAACCGATTCTGGCCGAGTCATTCGCCCCCTCCGCCGAACGCGTCTCCACCGGCGAAACACCGATCGCAATCAGCTTGGTGCGCTATGTGGTTACGTTCGCCGAAAAGGGCGCGCCGGTGGACTATGTCAGGATGAGCAAGATGCTCAGCACGGGACAATACCTGGCACTTAGCCTTAAGGCGCCGCGTCCGAGCGCCGGCAAAGCCTTTATCGATTTTTTCCTCACTTCCGAAAGTATGAAGCTGCTCGCCAAGGCGGGCGAGTTCGTGACCATGAAGGGCATCCCGCAATTGCTCCCTGACGCCGATAAGATCAGCGCTGTTGAAATGGACGACCTCGACCAAAAAGGCTACGCCACTAAGCGAGAGGAATTCAGGAAAGCGTTCTTTCAATAGAGGGACGGAACCATGGCTCCACGAGAATACCTCCAGGGCGACACGCGTCAGCGCGAGCGCGCCTATTCGCCCGCCGTCAAAACAACTGGGGGCACGACGATCTACATGGCCGGGCAAACCGGCTACCAAGACGAACGCGGCGAAACCTATCCAGCCAACTTCGACGGCCAAGTGCGCGTCGCCTTCGAGCGCATGCGCACGACCCTCGAGAGCGCCGGCGGCAAGCTCGACGACACAGTGACCATGACCGTGTTTGTCACCGACATGGCTAACGGCACCCGTTTCACCCAGCTCCGCAAAGAGTTTTTTTCAGATGGCCGCTATCCCGCCAGCGCGCTGATCGGCATCAAAGAGCTGGCACGGCCGGAAATGATGATCGAGATACAAGCGATTGCAGTAGTCGACTGAAGTCGACGACAATGAAGAAGTCCACGCCGGCAGCGAAGTGAATCATGTGGCGCTGCGCCTGGCCGCCGGCGATTTCGCCCGCGTCAAAGCGACCCTGGAAAACGCCGGCATCGCGGTTCGCGACCGGGCCAACGATCCGCAGTGCATTTACTTCGACGATCCCGACGGCCACCGACTGCAATTTTTGCTGCCGATTGAATAGACATCCTGAAATCACACGGATCGCCACTCTTTCGAGTTTCGCAGGAATTTCTTGAGCTAATCGCGACAAAAACGCTTTTACGCAGTAATCCAGCGACAGGACTTTCCTTTTAGGGTTAGTATTCGTCGACGACGCTTGCTTTTATATTCACGAAGCTCAACCCTGGCGCCATGAGTCAACGGTCCGACGCCCTCACCGTCGCGCTCACCGGACAGCTGCCGTTCATCCTCGTCATCGCCGCGGTTCTCGCGCTTATCGCGTCATTCCTTCTGCTGAAACTTTACCGCCGGTCGGTTATCAAGTCGATGCGCCGGCGCGGCACCAGCGAGTTACTTGAAACCAAGGGGTTTCTGCCGCCCGAGCCGGAGCATAAGCCGAACGAAGCGCCACTGAGTTTCATCTTCGTCGACCGCGTTCAAGCCAGGGCGGGTACCAACGGAGACAAGCTATTTCGCAGCGCCCGCCGCCGGCGCTGGCTCACCGCATGCGTACAGACTATCGCCGGGGTTTGCTTCGCGGCGACGATGACCGCGGCCTTTCTGTCGGCCGGCAAGATGGATTTTTCGCCGTTCCGCT
>JBGTCC010000665.1:0-6264 GCA_041749055.1 Thermodesulfobacteriota bacterium
TATTCAAGAGGCTTTCGGCGTCAATGATCATATGAAGAAAGTTACCGATCGGATTGCCGCGGAAGGCTACGTGGCGATCTGCCCGGATATTTTTCATCGTGAGTCGGAGCGGGTGATTCCATTCTCCGATATGGCCAAGGCGATCGCGACCTTACAGCGGGTGCAAGACCCCAAGGCGATGGAAGATGTTGGCGCGGCGATCGCCCATTTAAAATCCCAAGGCAACGTCAAAGCCGGCTCCCTCGGCGTCGTCGGTTTCTGCATGGGCGGCCGGCTAACCTATTTGGCCGCGGCGCATCACGCCAGTGACGTGAAGTGTGCGGTGCCTTACTACGGTGGCGGCATTCCTATGGGCAATCCGAGCCCGCTAGCGCGCACCGGTGAGATCAAATGTCCGATGTATTTGTTTTTTGGCGCCAAGGATCAGCTGATCCCGATGGATCAAGTGGGCCAAATCAACACTGAGTTGACCACCAAACAGGTGCCTTTCCAAATGAAAATTTATCCCGAAGCGGGCCATGGCTTTTTCTGCGACGAGCGCGGCAGTTATAATGAAAAAGCAGCGACCGACGCTTGGGAGAAGACCAAGTCCTTCTTCGCGCAGCATCTCAAATAAATCCGCCTGTCGATGCCTCCAAAGGGAGCGGAGAAGTGAAAAGCTTTTCCTCTCCCTTTTTTGTTTCTTCGAGCTTTTTCAGCTAGATTGACTGCATGGCAAGAACGCAAAATTCACAGCAGGTTAAAGTCGCTCTCGTACAGATGAGTTGCGCCAAGGAGCCCGCCGCCAACCTCGCCAAAGCCGTCGAGCGTATCGAGGCGGCGGCGCAGAAAGGCGCGCAGATCGTTTGTCTGCAAGAGCTGTTTCGCTCGCGCTATTTTTGCCAGAGCGAGGATCATGGCAATTTCAAACTAGCCGAAGCTATCCCTGGGCCGAGCACCGAGGTGTTAGGCGAGGTCGCCCGGCGAAAAAAAGTGGTCATCGTCGCCTCGCTGTTCGAGCGGCGCACGGCTGGGATCTACCACAATACCGGGGTAGTCATCGACGCGGACGGATCCCTCGCCGGCAAGTACCGCAAGATGCATATCCCCGACGATCCGCTCTACTACGAAAAGTTCTATTTCACCCCCGGCGATTTGGGCTTTCCCAGTTTTCAAACGCGTTACGCCAAGATCGCGGTGCTGGTCTGCTGGGACCAGTGGTTTCCCGAAGGGGCGCGGGCGGCGGCGCTAAGCGGCGCGCAGATCCTGTTTTACCCGACGGCGATCGGTTGGATCCCGAACGAGCCGCGCCTGGCGGCGCAAAATCAGCGCAATGCTTGGGAGCTGATACAGCGCTCCCACGCGATCGCCAATGGTGTTTACGTCGCCTCGGTCAATCGCGTCGGTGGCGAAGGGAGTATTCGGTTCTGGGGCCATTCCTTCGTCGCCGGGCCGTTGGGCGAGATCGTCGCCCATGCCGGTGACAAGCGCGAAGAAATTCTATTCGCTAACTGCGATTTGGCTAAGATCGAAGAGACCCGCCAAGCTTGGCCGTTCTTGCGCGACCGGCGCATCGACGCCTATGGCGCGCTGTTGACGCGTTCCCTCGATCGTTAATGACTCCAGCTCGATAAAAGTTATTCCATGGCGCATTCCTTGCCGAGTTCATCCACGCCTGCAGCTCTGGGCTATGCTATGCCGGCCGAATGGGCAGCGCATCGTGGGACTTGGCTCGCTTGGCCGCACAATTTAGAAACTTGGCCAACCTATCTTGGAAAAGTCCGGGAGATTTGGCTTCAAATGGTGGTGGCGCTTGCGTCGCACGAGCAGGTCTATCTGCTGGTCAACGACGCCGAAGTGAAGCAGGAAGTGACGGCACGACTGAAAGGCGTCAAAGCGGCGATGGCCAATGTGACGCTGCTGGAGATCCCGACGGTCGATGTCTGGATGCGCGATTACGGACCGACATTCGTGACCCGGAATTCAGCGGAGCGGCCGTTGGCGTTCAACGATTGGATATTCAACGGCTGGGGCGGCAAGTACCCGGCCTATGAAGAGGATGAGCGGGTCGCGCGCGCGATCGCGGGGCTATTAGAAGTGCCGGTGTTCGACCACAAGCTGATCCTCGAAGGCGGTTCCATTGAAGTAAACGGCGCGGGCACGTGTCTCACCACCGAGCAGTGTTTGCTCAACCCGAATCGTAACCCCGAGTTGAGCCGCACGCAGATCGAAGTGTTATTGAAAGACACGCTTGGGGTGCGCCATATTCTCGGGCTCGGCGACGGTATCGTCGGCGACGATACCGACGGCCATATCGACGACATCGCGCGCTTCGTCGATCCGACCGCCGTTGCCTGTATTATCGAGGCGAATCCGCAGGACGATAATTACCGCTGCTTGCGAGAAAACCACGAGCGCTTGCAGAGCGCGCGCGATCAGGACGGTGATAAATTAGATATTATCGCCTTGCCCTGTCCGGCGCCGATATTCTCCGCCGGCGCGCGCCTGCCGGCGAGCTACGCCAATTTTTACATCGCCAATGAAGTCGTGCTCGTGCCGGTGTTCGATGACGCCAATGACCCAAAAGCCTTGGGAATACTGCAGGAGTGTTTTCCCAAGCGAAAAATAATCGCTCTGCGCTGCAACGAAGTGGTGGCCGGGTTGGGCGCGATCCACTGCGTGACTCAGCAGCAGCCGTCGGTGGCCTGACGACTTGACCACTGTGTTTTCTTATTCAGGGCCTTGACTATTTTTCGCGCTACCCTATCCTGGCCGCTGCTATGGGTCAGATCATTCAACTCCAGGAGCTGCACCAAGCCCGCCGGCGCAAGTCGGAAAAGGTCAGCATGCATCAATGCCTCGAGCTTTTGGAATGGAATTTGAAAAAGAGCGTCGATGATTATTTGGCCGCGCCACGAGAAGAACGATCCCTGCGCGCAACTCAAATCCGCAAGCTCAGCGAAATCCTTGAATACGCGCTGAGACTTCTCTAGCCCGCCACGGTTAGTCGTGGATTTTGCCCATCTCATAGTTCCGCTGGTTATCTTCGCAACCGGGTCGATAGTGCTTGGCTGGTTTTTCCTCAGCCGTTTGCGCACGCTCTTTCAGGATAAATCGGCGGATCAGTCGTTGCTGCTGATGCAGCAGCAGATCGATCAACTGCGCTCGCAGTTGAGTTCGACTCTCGATAACAATGCTCGGTCATTGCAACAGCAGTTGGGCCAGATGATCGCTCAGGTCAATGAGCGCCTGAAGGAAAACGCTCAGGTGCTTAACGACACTCAGCAGAGTTTGGGCGAGCGGCTCGATAACGCGGCGCGGGTGGTTGGCAGCGTGCAGAAAAGCCTCGGCGGTCTCGAAGAGGCCAATCGGCGCATCTATGAAGTCGGCAAGGATATTTCGTCGTTGCAGGAGATCCTGCGGGCGCCCAAGCTGCGCGGCGGTCTCGGCGAATTTTTCCTCGAGGACTTGCTTGGGCAGATTCTGCCGCCGCAACATTTCTCGATGCAGCATGGCTTTCGTAGCGGTGAGAAAGTCGACGCGGTGATCAAGCTGGGCGCCTCCCTGGTGCCGGTGGACGCGAAGTTTCCCTTGGAAAATTTCAAACGCCTGCTGGAGGCGACGAGCGACGATGAACGCAGCCGGGCCAAGAGACAGTTCACGACCGATGTGCGCAAGCATATCGACGCCATCGCGGCTAAGTATATTCTTCCCGATGAGGGGACCTACGATTTTGCCCTCATGTATATTCCGGCGGAAAATGTTTACTATGAAACGGTCATCAAGGACGAAGCCACCGACGAGCGCAATCTGTGCCAGTATGCCATGAGTAAACGGGTGGTTCCGGTATCGCCCAATAGCTTCTACGCCTACTTGCAGGCCATCGTCTTGGGTCTTAAAGGCATGCGCATCGAAGACCGCACCAAAGAAATTATTCAGTACCTCGGCCGACTGCAGGGAGACTTCGCCAAGTTCCGCGACGATTTCGTCGTCCTCGGCAAACATATCAACCATGCCCAGTCGAGTTATCAGAGCGCCGACAAGCGGCTCGAACAGTTCGGCCAGAAATTTTTCGCCGCGGAGTCGGCGCAGAGTGAGCCGTTCGAACCCGCACCCCTAGCGCCAAAGCCATCTCGCGAACCGCCATGTATTTAAGTTTGTTTTCCCGTCTGACGATCGGCTATCTGGCGATCTTTGCGATCGTCGCGGCGGCGAGCGCCTACGCGATCGTTGAGCTGACCAATTTCGGCAAACAGGCCGAGTCCATCCTGCGCATCGACAATCGCGTGCTCGACCATGAAAAGTTTCTCACCGATCTGTTGCTGGCGCAGAGCCGGGCGGAGCAGAAGTATGTCATTAGCCGAGACGAGGCCTGGTATCTGCAATTCGTCCGCTTGAAGATCGATTTCGAAGCCCGTGCCGAGAGCGCGTCGGCGGTCGCGGACGTTTTGACCAAACCGATTTTGTTACGTGTGCGAAATAATTATCGGCGGTACATGGAATTGGTCGACGACGAGGCGCGCCGGGTGCGTACCAGAAAGGAATATCCGCAGGCACGGTTCAAGCAGGATAAAGAAAACTTGGTCGATGCCATGTTGGACGAGCTGGAGCGCTTGCGCATAAATCAGCAACTGACGACCTACGCCAAGGTCAAAGACCTGGCTGCGGCGGCGGCGCAGGCGCGAGAGGTCTCATTGTCGATCACCGCGGGCTGTCTGTTGGTGATCGTCCTGATGTCGATGTTGATCACCAAGAGCATAACCCGGCCCCTGGCTGCGCTTAAATCGAAAACTCAGGAAATTGCCCGCGGCAATTTCGATAATCCCGTTCGGGTCAAGTCGCCTCAGGAGATTGGCGAACTGGCGGTGGCGCTCAATGCGATGAGCCAGCGGCTGAAAGAGCTCGACCGCATGAAGGCGGATTTTTTCGCATCCATGTCCCATGAGCTGCGCACGCCTTTGACCTCGATCAAAGAGGGCACCGGGCTTCTGCTCGACGGCGTCGGCGGCGCGACCACCGAGAAACAGCAGAAATTGCTTAACATCATCACCGAGGAAAGTAACCGTTTGATCAGTCTGGTTAATACTTTCCTTGATCTGGCGAAAATGGAAGCGGGCATGATGCGTTACGAGTTCGAGATGAGCCCGATCGAGCCCTTGATCAAACGCGCCGTCGCGGAAATCACGCCGTTGGTGGAAGCCAAGCAAATCCGTTTTGAAAGTGCGCTGGATGGGCCGACGGCGTCTCTGCGGCTAGATCCCGAGCGGATGTTACAAGTGCTGCGCAACCTGATGGGCAATGCCGTCAAGTTCACGCCCAAAGGCGGGCACGTGTCGATCGCGGTTCAACGCCGCGATGGCATCCTGAAAGTTTCTGTGAAAGACTCCGGTCCGGGCATCCCAGCGGAGAGTCTCGAATCGATCTTCGAAAAATTCAGCCAAGGCAGTCATCCGGGCGCCATTCATCGTCAAGGCACTGGACTCGGTTTGGCGATAGCAAAAAATATTATTTCATCTCATGGTGGAAACATATGGGCGGAAAGTCAATTGGGCAGTGGCAGCAAATTTGTATTTGTCTTGCCCTGCTGATATTCGTTTCGGGCTGTGGTCTGTTTCAGGAATCGAACCGGCGCCGGGAGTTGCGCGAAGCGTTGACCCAAGGGCAGCAGTTGCTCGCCCGCGGCGACTACGACGGTTCTCTCAATGCCTTTCAAAACGTCATCGTCATCGCCAAGGATCAACCGCCGGCGGATTCGGCGAACTTCCATATCGGGGTGTTGTACGCGCATCCGCAGAATCCGCGCATGGACCGGCAGAAGGCGATCGGTTCATTCGACCATGTGTTGACGCGGTATCCGGAGAGCCCGTGGGTCGAACCGGCTAAGGCCTGGATCGCTACCCTTAACGAAATCGACGCGACAAAACAGGAAATTGAGCGAACCAAGCTCGAGGTTGAGAAGTCTAAGCAAGAAATTGAAAATTCCCGGCTCAGCGCCGATCGGTCCAAGCAAGAAGCCGAGAAGTCCCGCGTGGAACTCGAGAGATCCCGGCAAGAAATCGAAAAGATCAAGCAGGAGATTGAGAAATCCAAGCAAGTGGACATTGAGATCGAGAAAAAGCGGCGTGAGCGGGGCAGATGAGGGAGCCCACATGATAAAAGGCAAAATTCTAGTCGTCGACGATAATCCTAATCTTCTTGAGTTGATAAAAATGCGTCTTGAAGCGGCGGACTACGAGGTCATCGCGCTTACTGATGAGGACAAAGCGCTCGCCGCATTCAAAGATA
>JBGTCC010000666.1:0-2290 GCA_041749055.1 Thermodesulfobacteriota bacterium
GGCGAGGGCGCGCTGGCGCCATCTTTCCATGTCAGGCCGGTGGGATTGCTGGCGATCCAGATCGGCAGCGGGTTTTGCACCGGGCGCGGTAGGATGGTCACGCCCTCGAATTCATAGAAGCGCCCTTTGTGCGACGCCTTCTCTTCATGGAAAAGTTTTTTCAAAATGACGATGCCCTCTTCGAGGCGGGTGACCCGTTCGGTGTCCTTGATGCCCATGACTTTATGCTCGAGGGCCTGGGCCGGGCTCTGCTCGTTGGGACCGCCGAGACAAACCGCCAGCCATGAGCGGCCGCCGGAAATCACGTCCAAGCTCGCCCATTGCTGCGCCAGAAGCGCCGGATGGCGGTGCGGGAAGGTGGCCATGCAGCCGACCGCGAGTTGGACTTTTTTCGTCACCACGGCCAGAGCCGAAAGCAAGGTGATGGATTCCAGGCGCGGTTTGGCGAGCAAGCTATCGCCGACCCAAACCGCAGAGAAGGCGCCGGAGTCTTCACCGCGTTTGGCCATATCGAAAAGTTCCGGTACCGTGACTGCGCCGATGATCACGCCGCGGTTCGCTAAAGTCAGTCCAAATGAAGCCATAGATCGCCTTTCAAACTCCCTAAGTTCGCCCGCGTTTATAACATATGGCGTCGTGTTTGCGAAATACAACGAGCAGATATGGCCGCAAAGAACCCAAGATATAAAAACCTAGCACGAATCGTGATCCTGGCGATCCCTTAATCCATGATGGAAATAGCCGTATCGGCGTGTTAAGTCTCCTCGAAATAAAACCCTGGGAGTAAATTTATGAAGGCGAGCTTTCGCGACTACATTGAGACCCTGCGCAAGAATGACGAGCTCCAGGAAATCACCAAGCCTGTGGATCTGCGTGATATCGCGGCGCTGGTGGCGCAGTCGGAAAAAGCATTGCTGTTCAAAAACCTGCCGGGATATTCCATGTCTCTAGTTTCAGGCCTGCTGCAGTCGCGTAACCGCATTGCCCTGGGTATGGGCGTCGCCTATGAAAACATCGCCGACAAACTGGGCAAGGCGATGGACAAGCCGATCGCGCCACGGCGGGTTGCCAACGCGCCGGTGAAAGAGGTCACAATCACCGGCAAGAAAATTAATCTCTTCGATCTGCCGGTGCCGGTCTTCTCGATTATGGATGGCGGGCCGATGATCACCGGTGGTGTGGTCATCGCCGAGGACCCGGAGTTTGGCATCAACGCTGGGATTTATCGCCTGATGCTCAAAGAGCGCAATATCACCGGCATCGACATCGTCACGCCTAACAATATGCGCAGGTTCGCCGAGCGCGCCCTGGCGAGAAAGCAACCGCTGCCGATTTCGATTTCCATCGGCACCCACCCGTACGAACTGGTCGCGTCGACTTTCAAAGCCAACCTCGGCGTCAACGAGCTGACTTTCGCCGGCGGGTTGCGCAACGAAGCGCTGCGCTTGGCCGACGGCGAGACCGTGCCGGTGCCGTGCATCGCCGACGCTGAAATTGTCTTGGAAGGGGAGATTCTTCCCGAAGGCTGGATTCATACCGAAGGACCCTTCTCGGAATTCAACCGGCTCATGGGCGGCATGCACATGAATCCGCGGGTGCGCATCAAGTCGATCATGCATCGCCAGGACGCCATGTACTACGCCCTGCAAATGCCCTGGGAAAATATCTGGATGTCGGCCCCGATCTACGAGGCCGCCGCGCGCCGGGTGCTTTTCGAAGCCGGTGTGCAAACCGTCGCGATCAACGTCACGCCAGGGGGCTGCTGCCACTGGCATATCGTCGCGTCGATCAAGAAGGTGCCGGGTGACGGCAAAAACGCGATCATGGCCCTGCTCTCCATTGCCGATATGAAGCATGTCACCATCGTCGACGATGACATCGATGTGTTCGACCCAGTCGACGTCGAGTGGGCCGTCGCGACAAGGGTGCAGGCCGACCGCGACGTGGTGATTATTTCCAACGCCAGATCGAAGCCCCTCGATCCGTCGCTGCCCTTGCCGCTGCATGGCAAGGTGCCGACGACGGCGAAGATGGGCATCGATGCGACGATTCCAGAAAACATTCCCGCCGAGCGCTACAAACGGATCGTCTATTTCAATCAGGACAAGATTAAGCTGAGCGACTACTTGGGCGCAGGCGCAATAACGGCCAAAGCCGAAGCCAAGGCAACAGAAACGGTCGACACCTTGAATGAGAAAATCGTCGCAGTCCTGGGCAAATCGCACTGCTTCTTCGCCGATCTGCTGGAGAAGTTTCCTAAGGTGGATTACAGAACCATCGCCATTACGGT
>JBGTCC010000667.1:0-4942 GCA_041749055.1 Thermodesulfobacteriota bacterium
CCAACTACCCTGTCATGGTATCGGTCTAAGACCGCAGAAATATCTAAGAAACGATCATTTGAGTATACAGCCGAAAGCGCAGGAGCAGTAACGGCAGGCTAGGCTTGCCGGTCATCGGCCTCGGAAAAGATTTTTGAAAAACGAGCTGAAGCCTTTTTCGACAGTTTTCGGCAGGCCGGATTCGTTGAGTTTCTCGGCGTTGAGATTCACCGACGGGTTTTCCACCGGGCCGGTGATTTTGAGGGGGACGGCGACGCGCCCTTGGCGGTCTTTGAAGAAGCTCACGCTGCGGCCGCGCCCGCTGCGCGCCGAGGCCTGCGCTGACAGCTTTGCGTTGAGCAGGATGTCGAGCGACGGTTGTTCGAGAGTCATGGTGCCGTTGCCGGTGACTTCCATCTGCGGATTGACCAGATAGAGGCGCGAGAAGTCGGCGACGCCGCCCCAGATTGTGAAGTCGCCTTCCATGGTCTTAAATGTCGTCGCTTCGCGCTGCTGGTCCGGCGTCAAGCCGATCATGCCGGCGACGCGGTGGATTTTCTTGATCAGATTGACATTGGTCAGCTCGCCGTCGCGAGCGACCAGTTTGCCGCTGCCTTGCAAACGCTGGCTCACCCGGCCGCCGCCGGGCGCGAGCCGGAGATTGACCTCGCCGGTCAAACTACCTTTCAAAGCGCGCTTGCCTTTGACGTAAACGTTTTTAAAAACGCCGCGCAGCTGGGTGACCAGAGCGTTGGACGGACCTGCCACTGTCATGTTCAGCGCCATGGGTCCGGAGATCTCGGTGTCGCCGGGGGCGAGGCCGAAGAGCGAAAGAATATGGAATATAGGCTTGGCATCGACATTTTCGCTATTCAAGCTCAGATTCACTTTTGGCGTGGTCGCCAGGTTACTCACACTGCCTTGGACCGGCAAGATGAGATCCTGAATCTTCAAACGGTTGTTTTTGAGTTCGAGCAGCGCTTTTTCTTCTTGGTAATTCAACTGGCCTTCGAGCACGACGGCCTTGAGTCCGGGATAGTCGAACGAGGCGCGAAACGGAAATGGCGAGTCGCCGGACATTTCTTGCAGCGATATCTCGATTCCCTTGATGTTAACCGGGGTTTGGCCTTTGGTGACCAGATTCATCTGGCCGTCGCGGATGCGCATGCGGCTGGGCAGCGCCAGCGGCGCGGCTTCGACGCTTTTGCTGCTGCCTTCAGGTTTCTTTCTGGTCTCCCGGCGCGGCGCCGCCGGGGTCTTTTTACTGGCGAGATCGGCGTAGTTGAAACTGCCGTCCGCTTGCTTCAACAGGTTGATAACCGGCTTGTCTAGCACCAGCTCGGTGATTTCGAATCGGCCGCGCACCAGGGGAAGGAACTTCAGTTGGAGCTGCAGCTGCTCGGCCGCGAAGAAAGTATTGCCGGCGAAGGACTGACTATCGGCCACACGCAGCTTGGAGATTTGGATCGACGGCGTCGGCACCAGGCGCAAGTGCACTTCGCCGACATCGACACGCCGGCCAAGGAGGTCTTCGATGAGCGGCAAATAAGTTGCCTTGAACAGACCGAGGTCGACAAAGTGCGGTACGACGAGCAGAAGGGCGAGCAGTCCGGCAAATGCGCCGCCGCTGATGAGCAGGCCTTTGGTAAATTTCTTGACGCCGGCGGGGAGAGCGAGTGCCGGTGTGGTTGCCGCGTCTGACATAGTTGAGTGCCTATCGATGGCCATTATACGTCAATCCCCGGCTAATCCCAATAATTAGATTGCGCCGGCGGCTAGCCAGGCCAACAACTATTTGTTAGCATGCGGTCCCTGAAGGGTTCACAACCGCTTGGAAATCGCGCTGGAAATTCTCCCCCAGGTTTTGCTCGACGGCTTCGTGTTGGGTTTTATGTACGCGCTCATCGCCCTGGGTTACACCATGGTCTATGGAGTGTTGGAGTTCATCAACTTTGCCCACAGCGAGATCTTCGTCCTGGGCGCCTTCGTCGGCGTCGAAGTGCTGTTGCTGCTGCAGAGCGCGGGTCTGTTGGCGACCCTCCATCCAGGGGTAATCTTGATGCTCGTCATCGTCGCCGGCATGACGATCAGCGGCTTGGCGGCGATGACGCTGGAAAGAGTCGCTTACCGACCGCTCATGGGCGGGCCGAGATTGGTCGCCCTGATCTCGGCCATCGGCGCCTCATTCTTTCTCCAGGACGCCCTGCGTTTGTTCGAAAGTTTGTGGCGCAACACGTTTTATCTCAACTACCCGAGTCTGGACTTCCTCGATCGTAACCTGCCGATCTCGGCATCGTTGGTCATGCCGGGGAAATCGCTGCTGGTGATTGTTACGGCGATCCTGACGCTAATCGGGCTGCATTTCTTCGTCAACCGCACGCGCATGGGCATGGCGATCCGCGCCGTCGCTCAAGATCCCGACACGGCATCGCTCATGGGTGTGCCGGTCAAGCGCGTCATCGCGTTGACTTTCTTCGTCGGTGGCGCGCTCGGCGGGCTAGCCGGTGTGTTGTTCGGTATTCATTACAGTCTGGTTAATCCGTACTCCGGCTTTGTCCCGGGGATGAAGGCCTTCACCGCCGCCGTGCTCGGCGGCATCGGTAACATTCCCGGCGCCATGGTCGGCGGCATGCTGCTCGGTCTGCTGGAAGCGTTCGCCGCGTCCTATCTTTCGCTCCTCACCGACGGTGCCTTCGGCGCCGAGTACAAAGACGTGGTGGCGTTCGTCGTGTTGATCGTGATCTTAATTTTTCGGCCCAAGGGTCTGCTCGGCGAGGCGGTGCGGGAGAGCAAGGCATGATCCGGTCACTGGCGGTGCCCGGACTCTGTCTTTACATCGCGGCCAGCTGTGCTCTCGCCTATTTCTTTCCCCGGTCGGTGCTGGCGTTTTTGCTGGTCGAGGCGTCGCTGTTGCTGCTCTATTATGTCCCCGTGAGCGGCCGGGTGAAAAATCTGCTTGGCGCGTTAGTGTTGCTGGTGTTACTGCCGGTTTTAGGTTTCTCGAACGCTTATTATTTCGAGATCGCGATTCAAATCGGTATCTTCGTCGCCCTCGCCCTGGGACTCAACATCGTCGTTGGATTTGTCGGTTTGCTCAATCTTGGTTTCGTCGCCTTCTATGCCATCGGCGCCTATCTATGGGCGGTGTTCGGCTCGCCCCAGGCAAACCATTTCGCTCCTGCTTTCTTGGTCGGCTGGTTTCCGTTGTCGCCCAACTGGTTTTTTGTATTTCTGATTCTCAGCATTGCCGTCGGCGCCGCCACCGGCGCGCTGTTAGGATTGCCGGTGCTGCGGCTGCGCGGCGATTATCTCGCGATTGTCACGCTCGGCTTCGCCGAAGTGGTGCGCGCCCTGGTCAACAACCTCGACAAGCCGATCAATCTGACCAACGGACCCAGGGGCATCACGCCGATCTCCAAGCCGCCGCTTTTTTTTAAGCCCCTGCTGGAATTCTTCGGCGTGCAGGTTGCCGACGCGGCGCTGTATCCGATGTATTTCTACTTTCTCGTCTTGATGCTGGTGTTTGCCATCATTCTCGTCACCCAAAGACTGGTGAACTCGCGGGTCGGCCGGGCCTGGAAAGCGATTCGCGAGGACGAGGTCGCCGCGTCCGCGATGGGGGTTCCCGTCGTGCGCATGAAGTTATTGGGCTTTGCCGTCGGCGCCTCCTTCGCTTCCGCCGTCGGCGTGTTGTTCGCCGCCAAGCAGGTGTTTATCAATCCAGAGAGCTTTACCTTCATGGAATCCATCGGTGTGTTGGCTATGGTTATTGTCGGCGGCATGGGATCGATTCCCGGTGCGATCCTCGGCGCCACCGGGGTGACGATACTGAACTTGCAATTGCTCAAAGGGTTATCGCTGTGGTTGAACAGCCTGCGCCAATCCGGCGCGGTGTGGTCGATTCCACTGATCGGTGATTTGGCGCTGGTGAACCTGCCGGCGCAGTTCGAGCCGGCCAAATATGAGCGCATGATCTTCGGCCTGATCTTGATCGTCATGATGATCTTTCGTCCCCAGGGGATTCTGCCGCCCAAGCAGGAGAATAAGAAATGACTCCCGCAAAGGCGCAAAGACGCACAGTGACGAGCCAGAGCCCGTCATCCCGAGCGGATGCGAGTGATCTGAGAAAGATTTCTCCCCTCGGTCGAAATGACAATGATTCCGACCTTTGCGCCTTTGCGCCTTTGCGGAAAATATCTTCTTCTCCGGGTTCGATGCGAGAAGAAGTAGTACGCAGGAATTGACTATGGCTTTGCTCGAACTGCGCGACATCTCCAAGCGCTTTGGCGGCCTGCAAGCGCTGTCGCGGGTCAGCATGAAGATCGACGAGGGCATGATCGCATCGCTCATCGGTCCCAACGGCGCCGGCAAGACGACGCTGTTCAATACCCTTACCGGGATCTACCGGCCGGACCAGGGTGAGATTCGTTTCCAAGAGCGCTCGTTGGTGGGTTTAAAGCCCGAATCGATTACCGGCGCCGGCATCAGCCGGACGTTTCAAAATATTCGCCTGTTCGCGCATATGAGTGTCCTCGACAATGTCTTGGTCGGCATGCACACCCGTCTGCACTCGAGTTTGGCGGATATTTTTCTGGCGTCGAAAAGATTTCACGCCGGCGAAAAGGCGGCGCGCCAGCGCGCTCATGAGCTGATCGAGCTTACCGGCCTGGGCGGCCGCGAAAACGAATGGGCGCAGCAGCTTTCTTATGGTGAACAGCGCCGCCTGGAAATCGCCCGCGCCCTGGCGGCGGCACCGCAGTTGCTTTTGCTCGACGAGCCGACCGCCGGGATGAACGCCAGCGAGGCGCAGTCGTTGATGGCGCTGTTCAAAGAGCTCATGGGCCGCTACGTCAAAGCGATCCTTTTGATCGAACATAACATGCGCGTGGTCATGGGCGTGTCGGACTGCGTTCACGTGCTCGACTACGGCGAGAAGATCGCCGAGGGTAATCCCGACGAGGTG
>JBGTCC010000668.1:0-6402 GCA_041749055.1 Thermodesulfobacteriota bacterium
GGTGTCCTGCTCGATCAAGGGCTTGCCTTCGCCGACGCTAGCCGTAGACATCCGGCTCGGATCGATACCGAATGAAGCGAGTTCAGTCATGACCGTCTGAGCGCGCTGCAGGCCGAGTTTCTGATTGTAGCTATCGTCGCCACGATTATCGGCATGGCCTTCGACGACAATAGTTAGATTGCCGCGCTCTTTGAGCCGCTGGGCAGCGAGGTAAACTTGACCCTTGCCCAAATCGGTGAGAAATGCGGACTCGAAATTAAAAGCGACCGGTGTGAAAACCAAGCGTTCGACCTCGACGACCTTTTCCTGAACTTGAAAAACGGTTTTTTCCACCGGTACTTGGACAATCTTAACATGCTCCGGCATCGGTACTGGCGGCGGCGCCGGTGGTGCTACGCGCACGGTCTGCATCGGAACTCTTTTGGCGACGCCGAAATCGTACAAAGGCCGGGGCTCCGCCAGCACCGGCGGATGGGGATTGTGGCCGAAAACCTTCTCCTGCGCTTGGGTCGCACTGACGAGATAATGAATCGGTCTAAAAATTGCCCACTCGGCGAGCCAGCCCACCGGATGCCAAGCGTAGGCGAGAATTCTTAACGGATGGGATTGGCTATCGTCATATTCATCTGGCGCGGCGAAGCTGGTCTGCGCGGCAAAACCAATGAATACTGCCAATGTAACTGACTGGACTGTTCGCTTTCTCATGTTTCGCCCTCCCTGAGAGGCTGATAGAACGTTAGTTTAGGAGCTGCGAGTGGGTTTGTCAAACTTTTGTTTTGCGGCCGCCTTGTAACCGGGAGGATCATCGGTTTAATACAAGGCCAAATCGTTGGATGTCTCCAGTAAGAGGGAATTGCCATGAGTGTAGAAGTCGATAGGAAAGAACGGTTGCTGACGGTTACTTGGGACAGGCCGCCGTTAAATGTGCTCGACATCGTTTTGTTGCGCGAGCTCGACGAGATTCTCAAGCGCTACGCGGCAGACCCTTCTATTGACGTCGTGGTCTTGCAGGGGCAGGGGCAGAAAGCCTTTTCCGCCGGCGTGGACATCAAGGATCACACCAAAGAGAAAGTTCCCGAAATGCTCGACGTGGTTCACGGCGTGATTCGCCAGCTCTTGAGCTTGCCCCAAGTGACGATTGCCGCGGTGCGCGGCGCTTGTCTCGGCGGCGGCTGCGAAGTCGCCAGTGTGTGCGATTTTATCGTCGCTTCAGAGGAAAGTTCGTTCGCCACCCCGGAAATTTTTGTTGGCTGCTATCCGCCGGTGGCATTGGCGCGCTTTGCGTCTTTGATCGGCTACCACCGGGCGGCGGAAATGATTCTCACCGGGCGGCGTTTTAGTGCCCGGGAGGCTCAGTCCATGGGTTTTATCAACCGGGTGTTTGCCGATGACGAGATGGACGGTGGCTTGCAAAGTCTCGTCGACGAGCTGCTCGGTAAAAGCGGCGCGGTCATGCGTCTGACGCTCAAAGGTCTGCGCGAATTGTCTTTGCGCGATTTTGCCGCGGCACTCAAACGCTCCGAACAAATTTACTGTGATGAACTTTTACAAACCGCCGATGTCGAAGAAGGCGTGCAGGCTTTTTTGCAGAAACGACCGCCACATTGGCGCCATCATTAGCGATCGGTCGGTGATCGTGCCGACGACCATGGCGGATAAATCGATCGATGATGCGCCGGTTTGCGCGGCCAATTTCGATTCGCTTTATCGGTATGGCGACATGGATTTCATGCCGCATTTCTGGAAGCTCTAAGGACTGCACAGCATTGAGGTTCTGATAGCGATCAAGCCTAAAGTTGTGTTTTTGCTATCGGGATAATTCGGCGGGGCGCAAAACACTGGCCGAGGACTGCTACGATCGAGTCCTCGGCGGGTGACGGAAACTAGTTTAGATTAGGATGAATAGACCGAAGAGGGCGGCGAGCCGTTACTTCCCGCTTAACTGTTTTTTGATATTCTCGACGAACTCTTTGAGCATCGCGTCGGCTTTCTTGCGGATGATCGGTTGGCCGAACTCGCCGATCTTGCCGAGAATATTCACGTCAGTTTCGACGATCAGCTCGGTCATATTAGCGCTGATCTCTTTCAAGTTCATGATGGTTTTGCCGTTAACCGCGCCCGCCGCCATGCGGTCCTTCGCCTCGGCGCGCAGCGCCGCGCGCCAATCGGACTTATTTTGCTCTTCGAGAATGATCTTGCCTTGCAGGTTCAACTTGATCGGGCCGACGCGCACGGTCAGCGCGCCTTCATAGGTCGTATCGTCGATCTTGCTAACCGAATCGACCCCAGGCAGCGACTTGGCTACCTTGGGCACATCCATCAAGAATTCCCAAAGGGGTTCACGGGCGACGGGGATCTGGGCTGTCTGGGAAAATTTCAACGTTTTCTGCCTTTCTTGACGGCTTTCTTTTTTGCCGGTTTCGGCTTCGGTGCCGCTTTGACTTTGGCCTGCTGGCGAATGTCGGCGAGAGCTTTTTCCAGAGCGCGCCGGACGAATACCGCTGCCATATCGGTCTTGTATGCTGCCGAGCCGCGGAAATCGCTAACTGGGTCGACGGCTTGTTTGGCCTTCTCTCCCGCTTCAGCAAATGCTTCGGCCTTCAACGGTTGGCCGCGCAGCAGCGCTTCGGCTTCAGTGGCCCGGATCGGCGTCACGCCGACGCTACCCAGCGCAATGCGCACATCGGCGATGGTTTTCATTGTCTTGTCGAGGGTCAGCACTGCCGCCGCCGAGACCGTGGCATAATCATCCGCCGTGCGCGGCAAAAATTTAATATATGCCGCGCCGGTGTTGGGCGCCTGTTTCGGCACCATCACTTCGGTGATGATCTCATCGGGATTGAGCAGGGTCTCGTAATAATCTTTGAAAAATTCGTCGAGGGGAATCATCCGGCTGCCGGACGCCGAGGTCGCTTTCACTGTGGCGCCGAGGGCGATCAGGCTGGGCGGGGGATCCTGGTTGGGATCGGCATGGGCCAAGCCGCCGCCGACGGTGGCCATGTTGCGTATGCGCAGGGTGGCGACATGGTGATAGGTCTCGGCCAACATCGGCAAGCGCCGCCGCACTAGCGACGAGCTTTCCACTGCTCTATGGGTGGCCAGACCGCCGATCGACAAGCCGCCGTCGCTTATTTCGATGCCGTTCAAGCCACGCACCGAGCTCAGGCTGACCAGGCAGGTGGGCCGAACTAAGCGCTGTTTCATCATGATCACCAAGGAGGTGCCGCCGGCGATCAACTTGGCGTCGCCGCCAAACTCTTTTAGTGTCGCGTGCACTTCTTTGAGACTCTTCGGGGTGCGATATTCAAAAGGTATCATGGCTGTGTCCTTATTATTTCGCGAATTGATGCGCTTTCTGGATCGATTCAATGATCTTGTAATAACCCGTGCAGCGGCACAGGTTGCCCATCATCCAGTCTTTGATTTCGTCTTCGTTGGGCTTGGGGTTTTCTTTCAATAAAGCAGTTGCCGCGACCACCTGGCCGGGGGTGCAGATGCCGCATTGAAAACCGCCATATTGGATGAAACTCTTTTGCACCGGGTTGAGCTCGCCATCTTTCGCCAGACCCTCGACCGTGGTGAGTTCATGGCCATCCGCCATAACCGCTAACGTTAGGCAGGAGCTGATCATGTCGCCGTCCATCAGCACGGTGCAGGCGCCGCAGACGCCGACGCTGCAACCTTCCTTAGTGCCGGTCATCCCGAGATCGTAACGCAAACAATCGATTAACATACGATTGGTCGGGACCTCGACCTCATGCCGTTTGCCGTTAACGCGAAATTTGATCTTCTTATTCATCGCTGTTCCTTTCTAGAGTCGGTCGCGCGGAGTTTTCAGCCCAGGCCGGAAAAAACCACTAGGGCCTTCTTATAGTGAGAAATTTTTGAAACTGCAAGCCATTTTCCCGGCAAATTCTCCGGCGAAACGTTTGCTTTCGCGGCTCAAATGCCGCCGCTGGATTGGCTATCGCGGTGGCGTTCCGAACCCGACGTTTTGTGCGGTATAAATTATATCGGGACTAAAACTTGATGACCGAACGGATGCTCTTGCCTGCATGCATCAAATCGAAGGCCTCATTTATCCGTTCGAGCGGCAAAACATGGGTGATCATCGGATCGACTTTGATCTCACCGTTCAAATAGCGCTCGACGTAGCCGGGTAGCTGCGAGCGGCCTTTGACGCCGCCAAAGGGGGTGCCGCGCCACACCCGTCCGGTGACCAGCTGAAACGGCCGGGTGGCGATCTCTTGGCCCGCCGCGGCGACACCGATGATGGTCGATTCGCCCCAACCTTTATGGCAGCACTCCAGCGCCGCGCGCATGGTATTGACGTTGCCGATGCATTCGAAGGAATAATCGACGCCGCCGTCGGTCATGTCGATAATTACTTGCTGCACCGGTGTGCCGTCCGGTTGGGGCACGATGAAATCGGTGGCACCCAAATTTTTCGCCATCTCGAACTTCTGCTCGTTCATGTCGACGGCGATGATTCTCTCGGCCTTGGCCATCACCAATCCTTGGATGACGCTGAGACCGATGCCGCCGAGGCCGAAGACCGCGGCTGTGGAGCCCGGCGCCACCTTGGCTGTGTTCAATACCGCGCCGATTCCGGTCGTGATACCGCAACCGAGCAGGCAGACTTTGTCGAGGGGCGCCGCCGGATTGATTTTCGCCAAGGCGATCTCCGGCAGGACGGTGTATTCCGAAAACGTCGAGGTGCCCATGTAGTGCAGGATGGTTTTGCCGCCCAAAGAGAACCGCGAGGTGCCGTCCGGCATGACGCCTTTGCCCTGAGTGAGCCGGATCGCGCCGCAAAGATTGGTCCGCCCCGACTTGCAAAACTTACACTCGCCGCACTCGGGAATGTACAGCGGGATGACATGATCGCCGGTCTTGACGCGGGTCACGCCGGCGCCGATTTCCAACACCGTAGCGCCGCCTTCATGGCCCATGATCGCCGGAAACAAACCTTCGGGATCTTGGCCCGACAGCGTGTACGCATCGGTGTGACAAACGCCGGTGGCGGCGATTTTTATCAGCACCTCGCCCTTTTGCGGTGCGCCGACTTCGACTTCTTCGGTGACTAACGGTTTGCCGGCTTGCCAGGCGACGGCTGCGCGCGATTTCATGAGACCTCCTGAGTACAGGCGAAGCGGTTCTTCGCTCCGCAGCCTTCCCTGCGACCGATTACCCTAAGCGTCTTAGCAGATTTGCCATGCCTTGAAAACGGCCGGCGCGACGGTTGCAATTCTTGCATCATTCATGGGAAAGGATAGGAATCAATTTTAGGAGGTGGCGCTATGTTTCTCGAGATGAGAACTTATGTATTGAAACCCGGAATGACGAATAACTTCGTCGAACGCTTCGCCGAGGGGCTAACGGCGCGGCTGCAATTTTCCAAGCTGCTTGGACTATTTTGCTCGGAAGTGGGCGGTCTGAACCGGGTGACTCATGTCTGGCCATATGAGAGCTTCGAAGACCGCGAGCGGATCGGCGGCGAGGCGCGCAAGACCGGCAAATGGCCGCCCAAGACGCAAGAGTTCATTGTCACGCAAGAAAACAAGATCGTGCAGTTGGCGCCGTACTCGCCGCCGCTGCCGGAAAAAAAGATCGGGGAGCTTTATGAGTTCCGCACCTACACATATCAACCCGGCGCCATGCCCACGGTCTTCGAACGCTGGGGCAAAGTAATCGGCGCACGCACCAAAGTATCGCCGCTGGTTTTTGCTGGGCAGACCATCATCGGGCCGCTTAACCAATATATTCATGTTTGGGCCTACAAAGACGCCGGCGAGCGCGAGCGTCTGCGCGCCGAAGCATCGAAGACCGTCGAAGGTTGGCCGCCGCCTACCCGGGAGCTGCTCGTGATGCAGGAAAATACCATTATGACTCCGGCGCCCTGTGCGCCGTTTAAATAAACTGACAGCCAATCGTACATTGCGCTGAGTGCCACGTTAAAGCGGGCACGGTCATGGACAGGGGGAGCGTTCACGCTCTCCCTGTCTTTTTTTGCCCGCGCCCGAAAGTCGATTCGCGCGATCGCTGGAAGTCACATTTATTTTCCGATACATCGATCACCATGTCCATGCTTTATAAATCGCTGGTTCGGCCAATCTTATTTCGTAAAGATCCTGAGGTAAGCCACGAGGCGGTCCTGCAACTGCTCGCCGGCAACGAGTGGCTTTACGGCACCATCGAAGATTTTTATAAAGTCGAAGACCAGCGGCTAGTCGTCGAGATTGGCCCGCTGACTTTTGCCAACCCGATGGGGCTCGCCGGTGGTTTCGACAAGAACGCTCTGGCGCCAAAGATGATATCCGCCTTCGGTTTCGGCTTTATGGAAGTGGGCGCGATCACTGCCCAGGCCCAGCCCGGCAATCCGAAACCGCGCCTTTACCGGCT
>JBGTCC010000669.1:0-3929 GCA_041749055.1 Thermodesulfobacteriota bacterium
CTTGGTCGCGTAGAAGTGGAATGACACATGATACGTCTGATGGCTTTTACAACGGGGCTGGTATTGGCCCTGGCGATTGGGGCAGCATGGCCGCGCGCCGGCGCGGCGCTCACCAGCGGCACGGCGGCGCCGGACATCGCCGGCAACAATTGGATCAACAGCAAACCGCTAACCATCGCGGGCCTCAAAGGCCGGGTCGTCCTGGTGGAATTCTGGACCTATGGCTGAATCAATTGTAAAAACATCATCCCGCAGTTGCGGGGCTGGCATGACAAATACGAGCAAGGCGGATTGACCATTATCGGCGTCCACTCGCCGGAGTTTCCGTGGGAGAAGCCCTTCGACAAAGTGAAGGACGCCACGGCGAAACTCGGCATCAAGTTTCCGGTGGTCCAGGACAACGGCTATGACATCTGGAAACGCTACGGCGTTCGGGCCTGGCCGACCATCGTGCTAGTCGATAAAAAAGGTATAATTCGCTACAGCCATATTGGTGAAGGCGCCTACAGCAAGACCGAGTCGACAATCAAGCAATTGCTCGCCGAATAGCGGCGCGCCAAGATCGCGGGGAAAATCCATGCTCATCAAGAAGTCAGCCGATATCAAAGCAGCGGAGATCACGCCCAAAGAGCGCTACTTGAACCGGCGCCAGTTCATACTCTCGTCATCTGCCATGGCGCTTAGCGCCGGAGCCGTGCTCGGTAGCGTCAACCTCGGCAAAGTTTCCGGTGTCGCCCATGGCGCTGAGAAGCTGGCCAACGTCAAGAAGAGTTCGTTTAGCACCAATGAAAAGGCCAATTCGCTCAAGGACATCACGAGCTACAATAACTTCTACGAATTGGGCCCCAACAAAGAAGATCCCGCCGAAAACGCCAAGTATCTGACCACCCGTCCTTGGTCGGTCGCGGTGGAGGGGGAAGTTAAGAAAGCCAAAACCTACGACATCGAGGAGCTGATTAAGTTGGCACCGTTGGAAGAACGGATTTACCGGCTGCGCTGCGTCGAAGCTTGGTCCATGGTGATCCCTTGGGTTGGCTTCCCGCTTAGCTCGCTAATCAAGTTGGCGGAGCCCACCGGCAACGCCAAGTTCATCCAATTCGTCACCCTCAACGATCCCAAGCGGTTGCCGGGACAAAATCTGGCAACCTTGCAATGGCCCTACGTCGAGGGGTTGCGCATGGATGAAGCGATGCATCCGCTGACGATTCTCTCGGTGGGTCTGTACGGTGAAATCTTGCCGGCGCAAAACGGCGCGCCCATCCGCCTCGTCGTGCCGTGGAAGTATGGCTTCAAAAGCATCAAGTCGATCGTCAAGGTACGCTTCGTCGAGAAGCAACCGGCGGCGTCTTGGAACGTGATGCAGCCGCAGGAGTATGGCTTTTATTCGAATGTGAATCCCGAGGTCGACCACCCGCGCTGGACCCAGGCAACCGAACGGCGCATCGGCGAGTTCTTCCGGCGCAAAACCCTGATGTTCAACGGTTACGGCGAGCAAGTCGCGAGCTTGTATAAAGGAATGGATCTGAAAAAATTCTACTGAAACAATGGAGAATCGATAATTGAAAATTGATAATGCCGGATCGCTTCATCACTGGATTTAGGCCGCAACTCTACCAATTTCCCATTCTCAATTATCCACTATTCTAATGTCTCGCGCCGTCAAATCCACCGTCTTTCTGATCTGTCTCATTCCCCTCGGCCAGCTCGGCTACGGCTATTATTCGGATAGCCTGACCGCCAATCCGATTGAGTACATCACCCGCTTCACCGGTTCCTGGTCGCGGTTTATTTTGCTCACCAGTCTGGCCGTCACGCCGCTGCGCAAGCTCACCGGCTGGAACGAGCTGATTAAATTGCGCCGTATGCTCGGCCTGTTCGCGTTTTTTTACGCCGCGCTTCACTTCTCGACGTACATGGTGCTCGATCTATTCTTTGATTTCGCCGCCATCGCTAAAGACATCTGGAAGCGTCCCTACATCACCGTCGGCTTCAGCGCTCTGGTCTTAATGATCCCGCTGGCGGTCACCTCAACGGCTGGAATGATCCGCCGCCTCGGCAAGCGCTGGCAACAACTGCACTATCTAGTTTATGCCATCGCGATTCTCGGAGTGCTGCACTTTTACTGGCTGGTCAAAGCCGACATCCGCCGCCCGGTGCAATACGGCGCGGTGCTCGCGCTCTTGTTGGGATTTCGTCTGGCGTTCAGGCTCGCGCCGGTTATAAAAACTTGGCGTTCGAAACGTTCGAGCCGTTCAAGCGCTTCGCTCCGTTCAAACCGTATTTCGGATCGGACGTTTTGAACAACTTGAACTGTTTGAACGTTTTGACCGACGGCTAAAGTTATCCCGGCTTTTTAATTGCTAATTTTTCCATGCGCGAGCGCAACGTGCTCGGGTTGATGCCGAGCAGCTCCGCCGCGCCCTTTTTTCCGTGGATCACCCAGTTGGTTTTTTCCAGGGCACGCAGAATATGATTACGCTCGTTGTTCTCCAAGGTATCGATGGCCGAAACTTCAGCTGCGCCGGTTTCGCTTTGCAGCAGCGAGTCATCGATATGCACCACCGGCCCGCGCGCCAGCACCACGGCGCGCTCGATGACGTTCTGTAACTCGCGAACATTGCCTGGCCAGCTGTAACCGGTTAGGCTTTCCATCGATTTTTGCGCCACGCCGCGCACGTCCTTGCCCAGCTTCTTGCCGAACCGGCTGAGAAAAAAGTTCACCAACAGAGGAATATCGCTTTTCCGTTCTCGCAACGACGGCGATTCGAGCGGAAACACGTTTAACCGATAATATAAGTCGGAGCGAAAGCTGCCCTTGCGGACAACTTCGTTGAGGTCGCGGTTAGATGCCGCGATCACGCGCACGTCGACTTTGATCGTCTTGCTGCTGCCGACCCGCTCGAACTCGCCTTCTTGCAGCACGCGCAATAATTTCACCTGGGTGTCGAGCGGCAGCTCGGTCACTTCGTCGAGGAAAATCGTGCCGCCGTTGGCGAGCTCAAAACGTCCGATGCGTTGCTGAATCGCGCCGGTAAACGCGCCTTTCTCATGACCGAAGATTTCGCTTTCCACCAAACCCGATGGAATCGAGCCGCAGTTCACTTTGACCAACGCCCGATCTTTGCGCTTGCTCCGGTCATGCACCGCGCGCGCGAGCAACTCCTTGCCCGTGCCGGTTTCGCCGCGGATGAGCACGCTCGAATCGGTCGGCGCCACCTGCTCGATTTTGCCCAACAGCTCGCGCACTTTTGCGCTTTGGCCGATGATCTCCTCGAAATTATGCTCGGTCTTGATCTCCTCTTGCAGGTAGACCGCCTCGGCTTCGAACCTCGCCCTCATCGCGGCGGTCTCTTCGTGCAGTTGCATATTCTCGACTGCTATGGCGATCTGGTTGGCCACTTCCATGAGAAACTCCGTGTCGTCCCCTCCATATTGACCGCCGGTGAGGCTGCCGACCGTAATCGCGCCGATGGACTTACCGCGAACCACTAGCGGCAGCGTGCAAAGCGATCGAAACCCGTGGCCGTAGGCGCGCTCTTCCGAGGCGCTGTGGCGTTCGGCTGCGAGATCTCGCCGGATCACCGGTCGTTGGCTTAAGAACGCTTCTCCGGCCGGGCTGTCGTGCAAATCGAGTACGCGGCCCATCGGCGTGTAGTCTCCGCGCTGGTAAGCTCCGGCGTGGGCGACGATGCGCAAGGCATTTATCTCGGCGTCGTAGAGCGACAGCGCGAGCCGGTCGAACGGAACAACTCTCACGAGAGCCGCGCAGGTGCTGGCGAGCAGATCGTCGCGAGTAAGTTTGGTGACAATGGCATTGTTAATGTCGAGCAGGGTTTGGCGCCGCGCCGCCGTCGCCGCGATGTCGGAGTTAAGCACGGCGATCTTTTTATAGGAATCGACATTTTCGATGGCGATGGCGATTTGGTTAG
>JBGTCC010000670.1:0-5914 GCA_041749055.1 Thermodesulfobacteriota bacterium
CACTGAGACTCCGGAAGACATGGTCGAGCCTTGCCTGTTTCTCGCTTCCGACGGCGCAAGCTACATCACCGGCACGATCCTTTACGTCGACGGCGGCTACACAGTGGCGGGCGTCACCGACGACCGCTACCGTCCCGAGTGGGCGCGCAAAGGTGAACTGGAAAAATAGAACCTCAAATCAATCCGAATCCCCTCGCCCGTTTCGATGGGAGGGGTAAGAGCGGCAAGCCAGCTGCTAGCGGTCGCAAAATATCCTCAGACCGCCTCGTCCTTCAGCACACTCTCGAAGAACATATCCTCAATCCCCAACCTGCGCTCGGTCACCCCGACCATCTCGGCGCCGCCATCTTATGTAGGGGCGACCGGCGGTCGCCCTCCCCAGCCGAGCAGATGACCAACACCGATTGCTGCAAATGCACAGAAGATGATACAAGGAATCCGAGAATCCAAAGCGGCCCCGCGGACCAAAATCGAAAATCCAAATTGCAAGATGCTTTCCCAAGAAGAAAACGCCCTGCTCACTCACACCGGCCCTGACACACCGGGAGGAAACTTATTGCGGCGCTACTGGCACCCGGTCGCCCTCATCGAAGAGCTGCCGAGCAACGGCGCACCGCTGCCGGTCAGGATCATGAGCGAAAATCTGGTTCTGTTCCGCGGCGACGACGGCCAGTTCGGCTTGATCGGCCAATTCTGCTCGCACCGGCGCGCCGACTTGAGCTATGGCCGAGTCGAAGATGGCGGCCTGCGCTGCCTGTACCACGGCTGGTTGTTCGACCGCCACGGCCGCTGCATCGAGCAGCCCTGCGAGCCGTCGGACCGGCGCTTTTGTGAAAAAGTGCACCATCCCGCCTACCCCTGCCAAGAGCGCGCCGGCGTTGTCTTCGCCTACATGGGACCGGGCGAGCCGCCGCTCATGCCCAATTACGAACCGCTGGTGGCGCCGGCCGGCCATGTGATGGTCTCCAAGTTTTATCATGAGTGCAATTTCTTTCAGGCCAACGAGGGCAATCTCGATCCCAGCCATGTTTCCTATCTGCACCGCCAAGCCAACGTGCCGGATAATTTGAAACGCACCGTGACCGGCACCGACGGCAAGCTGCCGCTGGCGCTCTATGACGCCGACATGGCGCCGCGCATCGACGCCGAAGAGACCGACTATGGCGTGCGCATATTCTCCCTGCGCAACGTCGAAGGCCGAACGTTTTTTCGCGTGACCAACTACGTGTTTCCCAACAAGGCGACGATCCCGGGACCGATGTCGGGCGACGGCTACAATCTGTACTGGCATGTCCCCATCGACGACACGCACCATTGGCGCTACGACTTCGTGTTTCGCCGCAGCGCGCCCATGGAACAGCGCGACATCGAGCGCGATAGGGAAATTTTGAGCGAACTCGGCCCCGGCTACCGGCCCAAACGCAATAAAAGTAATCGGTATCTGCAGGACCGCGAAGCGATGAAAAATTGGAGCTTTTCCGGCATGGGACGGATTTTCAACGTGCATGATGTCGCCATCGTCGAAGGCTGCGGCGAGATCGTCGACCGCAGCAAGGAATTCCTAGGTCCCAGCGATAAAGCCATCATCGTCGCGCGCCGCCAGCTCTTGAGGGCGATCCGCGACGTCGAAGCCGGCCGCGAAGGTCCGCATGTGATCCGCGAGCCGAACGCCAACCGCTTCCCTCAACTCACGGTGGAGTCCGAAGTTCTCGCCCCCGGCGCCGACTGGCAGGAGCATTGGCAAGAAAGACTCAGAACTTTGCGTTAAACGATGTGATCGCCCGACAAGCCGAAAACGTTTTGAACGGCTTGAACATTTTGAACGATTTGAACATCAAGGTTTCGATTCCTCCGCCTTCAATTCCGCGCTAATCTTTCGCGCTAGAGCGAAGTCAAAAAATCTGCCGATTGAAATATCCTTGCGCCCGATGCGTTCCAATAGCGGGCTCATCACCCGCTTTTGCAAATCGTCGCTAAGAATTCCATCTGGGGTCAGCGCCGGTCTTACCAGATCATAAACTTTGCCCGCCAGATCTTCCGAAGACTTGGCGTTGCGCGCCAGAATCGATACAGCGCCGCTGCGATTGGTCGAATAGTAAATCAGTCCCCGCATCGTCGCCCGAAGAAACTTCTCCACCAAGCTCGGATCGGATTTTAGCAAGCCATCGTGGGTAACGATGGCGCCTTGCAGTTGAATAATGTCCGAGCCGATGAACGACATCAGCTCGCGAAAACCCTGCTCACCGGCGGTGATATTATGTGGGAAGGTCATCATCGCCGCATCGACGACACCGGCGGCCAGCGAGCCAAGCCGCGTCGCGGTAGTACCGATGGCAAGGATCGCCACTTCGCGGTTTTCATCCATGCCGTTTTTCTTGAGCCACTCGCGTAGCGCCGAATCCCCCGCCGCGCCCAAGCTCGACACAGCGACCTTTTTCCCGCTCAGATCCTTGGGAGTGCGAATCGCCTGGCGCGAATAGAGCCAGAACATCGGCTTGTGGAAAGTGCTGAGCAACACCTTCACCGGCGCCCCCTGCAGACCCGCTTGCAGCGCCGCTGTCGGCACCGTAGTGAAATCGACATTGCCGGTGATCAGCGCTTGATTCGCCACCCCGCCGCGCATCAACACCAAGTCGACTTCAAGCCCTTCCTTGTGGAAGTAGCCGCGGTCGCGGGCGACATAGAGCACGCTTTGCGACACGTCGACGACTGGAATACCCACCGAGACCTTGCGCGCTTGCGAGGGCACAGCTGTGGCAATCAAGAGCAATACAACAACAAGAATTTTCATCTGATTTCTATCCTTTAAACATAGCCAAACATCGCCGGATGATACACGCAGCTTTACGTTGGCTCAAGGCGATTCACTACACACGCTTGCGAACAGCCGCGGCGAGAATTATGATCGGCATCGTTGGCCATCCAATAGAGAATCAATATGCTAATCGACGCCCATGTTCATCTAGACAAATACGGCGACCTACTCGATCAAGCCCTGCAAGAGATCGATGAACAGCAAATCTTTACCGTCGCCACGGCAATGGACCTGCCCTCCTACTTGGAGCTGCAAAAAATCGGCGAGCGCTCTAAGCTGGTCTTGCCGATATTCGGCATCCACCCGAGGCGCGCCGCTGAATACGCCGATCGTTTACCGGAACTCGGCCGCTATATCGACATGAGTCCCGCCATCGGCGAGATCGGTTTGGATCTCCATTGGGTGAAAGACACGACCACTTATCCCGCGCAGAGAAAAGTCTTGGAACACTTCATCGCCGCCGCCGGCGAACAAAACAAGTTCGTCAATCTGCACACCAAAGCCGGCGAAAAAGAAATCCTTGATCTGTTGGAGAAATACAACGTCCGCCGCGCCATCATCCACTGGTACTCCGGGCCGATGGATGTTCTAAAAGCGATGATCGACTTCGGCTGTTACTTTACCATCGGCGTCGAAGTGCTTTATTCCGACTACATCAAAGACATCGCCAAGGCGGTGCCGGATCATTTATTGCTCACCGAAACGGATAATCCCGGCGCGCTCAGGTGGTTGAAGAAGAACGAGGAAGTCGGCATGCCGGTGGCAATAAAAAGTGTCGTAGAATCGCTGGCGTCACTGCGACAATCCACAAGCGAACAAATCGAACGGCTCGTTCACGATAATTTCGCGAGATTGGTCAAAGGCGATCCGCTCCTAGCGGCGGTTTACCGAACTTTATCCACTGGGGGGACTGGTCGATAAGAAGAAAGGGGAAATGGATCGCTTGGTTATGCTATGAAATTCCACGGACACTACTGGCCATCGCGAACGAAAGTCGCCTAACTGGCCCGTTGATAGACTAAACTCGCGCTACCATCCATGGGTGTCGCTCGGAAGCGGTTCGCTCCCTGAAATTCGATGCGAGCCGTAGTCCCTGGAGGGCGCAGGATCTTGGTGCAGCCGAGTGGCCCGCTCCACTCTTTGGGTTGCCAGTCGTCGATGTCGAAACGGACAATTCCGTTGCCCATCACCCGCCACCGACCGGTGTAAGTGTTCAAGACATTCCGACCGCGCCACTGTTGGCTATAGGTCCCGTTGGCTTGAACAACGATTTCGATCTGCTGCTCGCCCGCCTGAGTGATCGCCGAGGAGCGCCAGGTGCCGACCAGCGGATGATGTTGCGCTTGCGAGAATGGAACGCTCGAAGCGATGAAAACGAAAGCCAGAAGCAGAGCACGCATGTTATCTCTCTCTACCGATCTTAAGTGTTTAACGTACCTGGGGTCAGTTTTTTATTTCCCGAATATATTTTTCAATCGATCGATGTCCCGTCGCAGAGTCTCGTCCTCACCCATCCGCTCGGCCAGTCGTCCGATCAAAGTCCCCACCGTTGCGCTGTCCCGACCCAAATAGCTCGCCACCTCGCTCAAAGGATATCCCTGGCGGCGCACCAATAGGTATGCGATCATTGTGCGCGCTTTGGAAACCGCCCAGCTGCGATCCGCACTCTTTAACTCTGTGGTGTTGCTGCCCAGCTCACCACCGACCTCCGCAACTACTTTATCCAAGCCTCGGCGCTTTTTCGCTCGCGGCTCTTCATAGTGGTCTTGAAGCTTTTCGCCAAAACCGTCGGCACCCAAAAACCGCTGATCTTCAACGTCATAGTACTCTTCCTTGTGACCTTCCTTCATACCGTCTGCGATGAACGCCCGGTAACGGGCCTTGCCGCCGAATAGACCGAGAACCTTTCTGGGGTCAATGATTTCCGTAGCTTTGCCAGCCAGATAGGCCAGATGCCCGCTGTATTCGAAGCGCTCGGGCTCTTTCACCATGCTCGCGCGGACTGGATTGAGATGAATGTAGCGAATGAGCTGAAGTAAATATTCATCCTGCTGACACACAATTGCTTTGTACCGCCCCTGAAACACATGGCCAGTTTTACGGTGTCGCAAGTTGAAATATTGGCTGTAGGACTGTTGCAGTCCTTGCATGAACTTGGCTAAAGGCTCGTGGCTGCTCTCGACCAGCAGATGGACATGATTGGGCATGAGGCAGTAGGCATGGACGGTGTGACCGAACTTCCGCCGGTAGCGTCCCAGCCGTTCGAGATACACCCGGTAATCGGTGTCATTCAGAAATGTCTTTCGCCGTTGATTGCCGCGCACGATGACGTGATAGAGCAAACCGGGGGCAAATAGCCGGGGACGGCGCGCCATGACGTTAGCTCATAGAAAACGGCTCGTCGGATGTCAAGAAAGTCGTGATATCAAAGTCTGACCCCTTTTCTTCCCACTTTGTGGTGAGAAGACTCTGAGCGTTACGACTCCGGCATGCCGCCGGCCCCTCTTCCTATTTCCGGCAAAGCATGTAATTTAACGGTCTATTCCAACGGCATCGGAGACCACGCTTCACATTGGCTGACAGTTCTCACTCCTTCACCCGCGAAGAGATTGCGCCGGTTATTACCGTCAGCTTGATCTCGGCGCTGCGCTTGCTCGGGATCTTTCTCATGCTGCCGATATTCAGTGCCTATGCGGTGCGCTACCCGGGCGCCTCGGCCGCCCTCGCCGGCGTCGCCTTTGGCATTTACCCGCTGCTTCAGTCTGTCTTCCAGATTCCGCTAGGTTGGGCGAGCGATCGTTGGGGACGCAAGCCCGTGCTCCTCGTCGGTCTACTGCTTTTTAGCCTTGGCAGTATCGGCTGCGCCTTGGCAACCGATATCTACGGTCTCATTCTGGCGCGCGCTCTCCAGGGCACTGGCGCGGTGGGCGCCGTCGCCTTCGCGGTGCTCGCCGATCTCACCCGCCCGAGCGTGCGCGCTCAAGCTTACACCATCACCGGCATCGCCATCGGCGCATCGTTCATAATCGGCCTGCTCGCCGGGCCGCTGCTCGCCGCGCAGATCGGCCTTAACGGTTTATTCTATCTATTGGCCGGACT
>JBGTCC010000671.1:0-4195 GCA_041749055.1 Thermodesulfobacteriota bacterium
ACCTGCCCGCCGAAGCAGCGGTGCTGATCGGCGCCGTCATGGCGAACGGCTATCAATGGGCCGTGCGCCAAGGCGGCGTCAAGATGGGCGACAGCGTGCTGATTCAGGGGCCGGGCCAGCAAGGCCTCGCCTGCGCCTTCGCGGCAAAGACCGCCGGCGCCGCGAAAATATTTGTCTCCGGAATGAATCGCGACGCCGAACGTTTAGAAGTCGCCAAAAAGTTTGGCGCCACGCGGACCATCAACGTCGAAAAAGAAAATGTCCTGGAAGTCATTCGCGCAGAAACCGACGGCGAACTCGTCGACGTCGCGGTCGATGTTTCCGGCAACCTCCAAGCGATCCAAACCTCCGTCGAATGCGTGCGCACGCTGGGCACACTAGTCGTCGGCGGCCTCACCAGAGACGGCATCGACGTGCCGTTGAACGTGAATTTAATCGTCCGCCGGCAAATCCGTTTTCAAGGCGCCTTCACCACCGACAACGACGCCACCGAAATCGCCATGAATACCATCCAGGCAAGCAAGTTTCCGGTTCAACAAATGGTCACCCACACTTTTCCGCTCGATGAAACCGAAAAATGCATCCGCGCCGTCGGCGGCGAAATCCCTGGGCTGTATCCGGTGAAGGCGTTGATCAAGCCGTAATCGTTGGGCGATCTGGAGCGCGGCGAATTGAAGAAGGAACTCGATGAGAATTATCCCAAAGGCATCACCCCGCGTGTTTTTATCGTGACTCGACGGGGCTGCACAGCACGACCCTAAGCCACGTCGAACCGGTTAGGGGTCCAGTTCCAGACTCGCCTGTGGTGAGCCGAGTCGGACTACCGCTTGATGCATGCGGGAATGACGGGGTTCGGATAGGCAAGTAACTTGAGGAGCAAGCATGCGGGGAATTGCACGCTTCGCGGTTGACTCGCGATCCGATTTTGCACCTGGCCGATTAGCCGGGACTCTAGCTAGCTCCGGTTTCCCATGAGTAGTTAGTTGATTCGGAACTGAATCGCCCGGCTCAGCGCGCAACCGTCTGCAATGAGTGCGAACTGGTGTTGCCGGCCACGAGCGAATGGCTAAAGCGTTCGCGAAATTTGCTCTTCTGTTTTTCGTCCGAAATCTCTCCGATAACCAAATCGACCAGCTCGGCAGCCCGCGCTTTGGGAAATTTTTCCATCGACTCTTTGAGCGAGGCGACGTGGTCATGGACGATTACCGTGGCCATGGGCCCCAAAAGCTCGTTCAATTCCTTGGTCATGGAGTCAAAATATTCCCGCGTTAGCGCCTCACGAAAGGGTTCAGCGGGCTTGGCTGTCAACGGCGACACGAGTGCGGCCCGGGGAACCGCTGTCTGAGGAGCGGTGGTTTTTCCTGCCGCGGGCATGGCTGGTTTTTCTGTCGCGGTCGCGGCAGGTTTCTCCGCTACGGGCGCGGGTTTGCTGGTTTTCGCCGCAGCGGTGTTGGCGTCGTGCGGCGACTTCAGGTCAGCCAAGATATCTTGCGCCTGAATCCCCATTAGCGCTTCGGCCTGCTTGAAGAACGACGACATCTCCTTGATACCTTTAGTCAGGAGCGCCACTTCCGACTTCAGGTCGCCGATCTGCTTATCGCGTTCGGCAACCAGTTTCTCTTTGCTCTTTTCTTGAAATTCCAGATCTTTGATCTTGCTGTTGAGATCCTGTTCGAGGCCCTTAATCGCCGATTCTTTCCCGCGGACGGCTTCCTCCGACTCTTTGAGTTGGGCTTCGACGGTGAAGATCTTCGCCGCGAAGCTTTCGTTGAGTTGGTCGATCCGCTGTGTATCGTTGACCGCCTCGGCCTCTTTACTCTTCACCGTCTGTTCCAGCACGGTAATTTGCTCCGCCAAGAGATCGATTTTAGACTTATGACTTTTGAGTTCAGAGGTCTGGTTTTCCAGAATCGCGTCCTTGCTGTTCAACTCGCTCTGCAACTCGTTGATCTTGGCATTAAGGTTTTTTTCTAGCCGTTGGCTAGCGGAATCTTTTCTGTGAACGGTATCTTCCGTCTCTCTCACCTTGGCCTCGAGAGAGCCGATGTTGGCCCGCAATCCATCGATGACTCGGTCGGTGTGCTCACCCTCACTGGTTACCACCGACTCACCGTCTTTGACCGCGGCCCTCAACCTGCCGATACAGTCGAGAACGGATTTCTCGAGTTCGTCCAACTCATCGTTTATGCCTGAGGCGCTGCGCGATTTTACTCGAACCATTGGAGAGCTCTTGCTCTGCAAGGTCTTTTGCACGATTTCTTTCAGTGACTCATACCCTGGGCTCATAGGTTTTCCAACCCTCCGCTTTGCTTGTTGCTCACAGGAAAAAGACCTGTCTGTTTGCAGACAATTGAGGAATCGGAAGCATTTCTTATGCCGAGACCGGAGCGGCAAACAAGCCATTGGAAACGAAAGACATTTTACCCACGTGGCTTGGGTTCGCATGACACTGCTGAACAAACATGAACAACTCTAACCGGCTGTGGTAACGTGGTTGTTCAGTACCCATTGGAGCAGTTGCAACCCGGCTTCGTGATAAAGAAAAATCACACCGCGGACAAGGAGCGCCCAGAGCCAGGAATTAGGCTACGACATGGTGTTTTCGACTGGAATTGCGGCAAACTATATGGGCGGCCCGGAAATTAGCGGACGACGACGAGCGATCCGACGCGGCGCGCTACTTCCGCTTCGGCAGCAAGATATCTTTCAGCCGCGCCACCGTGGCGGGTTTGAGATCGTAGAGACCCGAGAGCGTCTTGCCGATCGTCGGCCCATCCACCGGGCCGATTTCGAGCTGGGATCGTTTTGCTTCGGCGACAAGGTCTGGATCTTTGAAGCTTCGGATAAACGCTCGTTGCAATAGCTCCAGCCGATCCTTCGCCATTCCCGGCGGCGCGGAGAAAGGGAACTGCGCGCCGTGGACATCGTCGGCGATCTTCAGCAGCTCGCGCGACTCATCGGTCTTGGCGAAACTCATCGCCACCGGAATTTGTTTGTACTTGGGATTGGGCTTCAGCGTTGCTTGCAGGACCGGGATGATTTTCTTGCTGTCGTAGGCGCTGCGCCACACCGTCTCCACCGTCCCCCACGAGCCGCAGTAGCCGTCGACTTCACCGGATTCCACCGCGAGGCGCGCGTCCGCGCCGCCCTTGTAGCCGTCGATCACGTCCATCGGCAGATTGAGCGCGACTTTGAGCAATTTGGGAATGTCGGACGTGCTTGTGCCCGGGCCGATGGTGGATATCTTTTGCGGTCGCTTGGAGTTGACCCAATCGTCCATCTTGGTAATGCCGCTCTTCTGGTTGAACGTGCATACGGTATCGTATTCGGATGGAATGCCGAGATATCCGAATTTGCGGCCGTCGAACTGCGCCGCGTCATTGCCCATGATATGCTGCAACACCAGCGGCGAAGCCCAGGCGCCGATGGTCAAACCGTCGGGCTTGACGCGATTATACAGATGATTGGCCGCGATCATGCCGCCGGCGCCGGTCATGTTCTCGACGATGCGCGTCGGATTGCCCGGCAAGTAACGGCCGATGTAACGCGCCAGCACCCGAGCATAGAGATCGAACGATCCTCCCGGCGAGTAGCCGACCACGATCGTCAACGTCTTGTCCTTGTACTCCTGCGCACTGACGGTTGACTGACTCGCAATGATAACGACGCCGGCCAGAGCCAGCGCAAGCAAACACTTGCTCATAAAATCTCCTCGTGATTAGAAACTTGGACTTCAGGCTCGCGGCTTGCGCAAATTGTGCAAACACGCGACCGCCGCTCCGCCCCCAGGGCGTATGCCATACGCCCCTACGCTCGGATTTCCTCTGGGAATTTATTTTGCGTCCTTTGCGGCCAATTCCCCGATTCCAAAATGGACCGGTCCCGACCGGCCCCTACTTTGTGACCTATGTGCCCTTTGTGGTTAAATGTCTTCTCCCCTTTGGTTGCGGCTTTGCCGCCCAGGGTCCTCCTTTGAAAAGACTTGCGCGGAGATGATCTGTTTCGGTCCGTCATACCCGCGAAAGCGGGTATCCAGGCTAATTCGACGGAGAACAAACCTGGATTCCCGCCGGCGCGGGAATGACGAGTCGAGGAAAGCAGCATGTGGAGTGGAATCCCTCCATTTTCATACTCCGTGGGCGTGCGTATGCTCATGTTTCACTTCGTGGTGAAAACATCTTCACAGTAAACCCGC
>JBGTCC010000672.1:0-3892 GCA_041749055.1 Thermodesulfobacteriota bacterium
GCCGACACCCCGGTGCATTATGCGGTGGCTCTCGAAGACGGCGGCGCCATCGAGGGCGTGTTGCGCGACGATCCCAAGGCGAAATCCGCCCTGCGCGAGATTGCGGCGACGCGCTACGTGGCGCGGCGGCTTTGCGGCGGCGAGCATATCCCATTCGGCTACCATCGCATGCATCTGCGGATCGGCGATCTCCAGATCGAGAATTTTCTCTTTTCAGCCCCAGCCAAAGCTTATGGCGCCTGGGGCGCGCGGCAAAAAGGCTGGGGACTGTTTTGTCCTCTCTACGCGTTGGCATCGGAAAACAGCTGGGGCGTCGGCGATTTTTCCGATCTCGGCGCGATGGTCGATTTTGCCGGTGAGTTGGGCGGGCAGGCGGTCGGGACCTTGCCATTGTTCGGCACCTTTCTCGATGAGCCTTTCAACCCGAGCCCCTATTCGCCGGTGACCCGGCTATTTTGGAGTGAGCTTTATCTCGACGTCACGCGCATTGCCGAGCTTGAAGGCTGCGCGGCGGCCCGGTCAGTCATGCAGGCCGTGGACTTTCAAACCGAGTTGAAGGCATTGCGCGCCGACCGGCTGATCGACTACCGGCGCCTGATGGGACTCAAGCGCAAAGTGCTGCACGAGCTTGTGCGTTGCTTGTTGACGCAGCCGTCCGAGCGGCGGGTTCAATTTGAGCGCTTCGTCGCGGCCCATCCGCAGGCCCAGGACTACGCCGCCTTTCGCGCTAAAACCGACCGCCTGCGCAAGCCCTGGCAGCAATGGGATGGCCCCAGCCGCGACGGCACGCTGCGGCCCGGCGATTATGACGAAGCCACCAAGCAGTATCATCTCTACGTGCAGTGGCAGTGCGATGAACAGATGCGCGCGCTAGGCGAAAAGACCAAAGCCGGCGGCCCAGCGCTCTATCTCGATTTCCCGCTCGGCGTGAACCGCGACGGCTACGATGTCTGGCGCGAGCGCGACGCTTTCGCGCTTGAAGCCAGCGGCGGCGCGCCGCCGGACGGTTTTTTCACCAAGGGACAGAACTGGGGCTTCCCGCCGTTTCACCCGGAGGGGCTCAGGCGCCAGGGGTATCGTTATTACATCGACTGTGTGCGCCGTCATCTGCAATACGCCAAGCGTTTGCGCATAGATCACGTCATGGGACTGCACCGCTTTTACTGGGTGCCGGAGGGATTCGCCCCCACCGAAGGCGTCTACGTGCGCTATCCGATGGAAGAGTTTTTCGCGGTTTTGAGTTTAGAATCGCACCGCCACGAGGCGCAAATCGTCGGCGAGAATCTCGGCACCGTAGCCCCGGCGATCAACGCCGCCATGGCGCGCCACCATATTTTAGGGATGCATGTCGGACAGTTCGGGGTTACCGACAACCCTGAGCATGCGTTGGATGACGCGCCCGATCACGTCGTCGCCAGCCTCAACACGCACGACACGCCGACTTTCGCCGGCTTTTGGAGCGGCGCCGACATCGACGACCGGCGCGAGCTAGGGCTGCTCTCCGACGAGGAAGTTGTCCATGAACGCGCCGGGCGTGAACGGCAGCGCGGCGCGCTCAGCGCTTATCTCAAAGCGCGCGGGCTGGTCGACTGTGACGCGCCGGACGCGGCGGCGGTTCTGCGTGGCTGGCTCGCCAATCTCGCCGCTGGTGACAGTGATTTTTTGTTGGTCAATTTGGAGGATCTTTGGCTCGAAGCATTGCCGCAAAATGTTCCCGGCACCTGGCAGGAGCGGCCCAATTGGCAGCGCAAGGCGCGCTATTCCCTGGAGCAGATCCGCGCGCTGCCGGCGCTGCGGGAAACTTTGTTGACGATCGATCGATTGCGTAAGCGAGGAAACGAGAGCGAAGCATGACTATGGAATCTTTAAGTCTTCTATCCGATCAAGATCTGTTTCTCTTCAACGAGGGCAGTCATTTTCGTCTGTATGACAAACTCGGCGCTCACGTGGTCGCGCGCGGCAGCGCCGCCGGCGGCGACTTCGAGAGCGGCACCTATTTCGCGGTCTGGGCGCCCAACGCCAATCATGTCAGCGTCATCGGCGACTTTAACGGTTGGGAGAAAGGCCGCCACTGTTTGCAACCCAAGGGCGATTCCGGCATCTGGGAAGGGTTTCTCCCCAACATCGGCAACGGCACGCTCTACAAGTATCACATCGGCTCGCGCTTCGACGGCTACAGCGCCGACAAGGCCGATCCGTTCTCGATCTTCAATGAGATTCCGCCGAAGTTTGCGTCCATCGTCTGGGATTTGGATTATCAATGGCACGACCAACAGTGGATGGGCGACCGGCAACAGCATCAGGGCCTCGACAAGCCGATGGCGATGTACGAGATGCATATCGGTTCCTGGCGCCGGCTTGTCGAAGAGGGCAACCGTTCGCTGTCGTATCGCGAGTTGGCGACCGAGCTGGCGGATTATCTGCATCACATGGGCTACACCCATGTCGAGTTTATGCCGGTCATGGATCATCCGTTTTTCGGTTCTTGGGGTTATCAAGTTACCGGTTACTTCGCGCCATCGGGAAATTATGGCACACCGCAGGATCTGATGCTGCTCATCGACGCGCTGCACCAGCGCGGCATCGGCGTGATTCTCGACTGGGTGCCGTCGCATTTCCCGAGCGACGAACATGGACTGGCGTATTTCGACGGCACGCATCTTTATGAACATGCCGACCCGCGCCAGGGCTTTCACCCGGAGTGGAAAAGTTACATTTTCAATTACGGCCGCGCCGAGGTGCAGAGCTTCTTGATCAGCAACGCGCTGTTCTGGCTCGACCGCTACCATGCCGACGGTTTGCGCGTCGACGCGGTGGCATCGATGCTCTATCTCGACTATGCGCGCAAAGCAGGGGAATGGATTCCCAACAAGTACGGCGGCAGAGAAAATATCGAGGCCGTCGAGTTTCTGCGGCGCTTGAACGCGGCGGTTTACGAACACCATCCGGAGGCGGAAACCGTCGCCGAGGAATCGACATCGTGGCCCATGGTATCCCGGCCCAATTATCTCGGCGGCTTGGGCTTCGGGCTCAAGTGGGACATGGGCTGGATGCACGATACGTTGGAGTACATGCAGCAGGACCCGATTCATCGGCGCTTCCATCACAACAAGCTGACTTTCCGCATGCTCTATGCCTTTCAGGAAAACTTCGTCCTGCCGCTTTCCCATGACGAAGTGGTGTACGGCAAGGGCTCGCTGATCGGCAAGATGCCGGGCGACGACTGGCAGAAGTTCGCTAACCTGCGCGCGCTCTTCGGCTACATGTACGCCCAGCCGTCGAAGAAACTGCTGTTCATGGGCGGCGAATTCGGCCAGTGGCGCGAATGGGCTCATGACGGGAGCTTGCAGTGGGAGCTGCTCGATCATCCGTTGCACGCGGGTCTGCAGAAGTGGGTGCGCGAGCTCAATCATCTCTACAAAAACGAGCCGGCGCTCCACGAACAGGACTGCGATCCCGCCGGTTTCGAATGGATCGATTGCGGCGACGCCGAGGAAAGCGTGATTAGTCTCCTGCGCACGGGCAAAACCGCCTCGACGATTATTCTGGTCATTTGTAATTTTACTCCGGTGCCGCGCTACAGTTACCGGGTCGGCGCGCCGCGCGGCGGCTTTTGGCACGAAGCCGTGAACAGCGATGCGGCGGTGTACGGCGGCAGCAACATGGGCAATCTCGGCGGGGTCGAAGCATCGCCGGTTGCGCTGCACGGCCGATCCCATTCCTTGACCATTACGCTGCCGCCGCTGTCGGTATCGTTTTTTCAGAGTCCGGGGTGACCGCGGCGCGCGGTTAATAAACCACCGGGAATTTTGGGGCAGGTCAGGACGCGAGTGAAAATATTATAAGGGGTGCAAGAACCAGATGGATGTTTTAGGAATCATATTGGCCGGTG
>JBGTCC010000673.1:0-2536 GCA_041749055.1 Thermodesulfobacteriota bacterium
CAGGTCGATCGAGATTTTCGGCCGAGAAGTTTTCGCGAGCCGCGTCAGCTTGAATAATTGCTAAACCGCTTGCGGCAAGAGATCTTGCCGGACCGTAATACCGGGGCGCGGCAACCACTGCCGCAGGACGCAGATGTTCGATCATGCCGCCTAGGACAGACTCGGGCAGACGCTGGTCCAGAGGCGCGTAACAAAGACCCGCTTTGAGAACTGCCAGCGTCCAAACGATAGACTCGTAGCCTTGGTCCAGCATCAAGGCGACCGGTCTTGAATCGTCTCCCACCGCCGCGAGCAGCATGCGCGCCGCGCGATTGGCGGCTGCATTCAACGCCGTATAGGTGACATCACCGGACTGCAGGCGAACCGCACTGTTATCGGCGTGCCGCCGGGCTTGCTGCTCGAAGCGCTGGTGAATCGATTGCTCGCATTCGACAGCCGCAAACTCGACAAATGTTTGCGGCAAAAGTAGACCTAGTATTGCTGCGATATCGCTCATATCGATGTTCGTTGCCTAGAGAATATCCAGTTGCCGCCGCAACAGCGTGATCGCTTCATCGTAATCCGGGCCCAGTTTGGCAAAAGCGACCTGACCTAATTGCAATCGCACCGCCTCGGCAAGCAACGGCGCCAATTGATCGCGGCACTCCTCTGGACCGCCCGCGACAAAACAACTCTTCACCGCATCGTCGGGGATGAGCACCGAGACCGCTTGGACCGTCGCCCCGGCGACGCGCGCTTCTTGTAACGATTTAATAAGCCGGGGCTCCACTCCCAGGACACGAATCTCGTCATCGGAGTATCCGGCGCCGTCGAGACCCATTAAGATATTGGCAACCATGGGCTTGGCAAATTCAAATGCGCGGGCGCGGTCACGAGCGATCGCGATATCGAGTTCGCATATATCGAACAAACTCTTTCCGGGCTGTTTCTCTGCTGCCGAGCTTCGCTCAAGCGTCAATAAGCGATCGAGCCGGCCGCTGCGAACCAGAGGAATGTAATGGTCGCCGATCAGCGCCCCGTCCATGATTTCGCCGGCAATTCTGAGGATCTGGGGAGCGTTGCCGCCGGAGTAAAAGCGAATCGGCGCCGCCGGGGTAAAGGCCAAACGAAACTGCTGCTGTGGATGAATATGGTGATAGGCGGCGCATACCGGGAAGTGACGAAAGAAGACTGTGTTGCCGCCCAGCAGGGCCTTGAGCGCCAGCGTCGTCTCGCGCACCATTGCCAGCGGCTTGGGCATGTCGACCTGTTGTCCAGCGATTGCCGCCTCGCCCCGGGCGATACCCACACTCAATTCACGCCCGTCCATCAGCTCCGAGAGTGTCGCCAAACTATCGGCAACATCGACGGGATTGCGAAAATACGGCACGAGAATCGAAGTTCCCAATTTGATCGGCACCCGTGCCGCGATGGCCGTCAGCACGATCAGGACGTTACGCTGGCACAAATTATCGTTGACCCAAATCTGTTTAAACCCGTCGGCGTGGGCACGCTGCGCTAAAGCAATTAACTCGGGCAGCGCGTATTGCTTGGCTACTTGAAGCGCCATCTTCAGCGCAAACTCGCCGTGAAAGTTCATAACCGCTCAGACCGCGCCCCAGACATCGCGGGCAACGTCGACGATCAACTTTAACTTGGCGATCTGATCCTCTACCGTCAGCTTGTTGCCCAGCACCGTGCTGGAAAATCCACACTGCGGCGCGATGCCGAGCTGGTCGAGAGGCGCGACTTTGGCGGCCTCATCAATGCGCCGTTTGAGCTCGTCGACATTTTCCAACTGCCCGGTTTTGGTCGTCACCAGGCCGAGCATGATGCGCTTGCCTTTGGGCAGGTAACGCAGCGGCGCGAAGTTGCCGGCGCGCGGCGAATCGAATTCCAGGAAGTAACCGTCGACCCTCAACTCGTTGAACAATACCTCGGCAACCGGATCGTAGCCGCCTTCAGCGACCCAGGCGCTGGCGAAGTTGCCGCGGCACAGATGGGTATAAACCAGCATGTTGGCGGGGCGATCTTTGATGCACTGGTTGATCAGGTTGGCGTAGAGCGACGGCAAGCGGTCGGGGTCTTCGCCGATTTTCTTGGCGCCATCGCGCATCTTGGGATCGCAGAGATACGCCAAGTTGGTATCGTCGATCTGCAAGTAAGTGCAGCCGGCCGCCGCCAAATCTTGGATCTCCTCGCGATAAACCCGCGCTAGATCGGTAAAGAACTGTCCCATCTCCGGATAGGCCGCCGCGCTCACGCCGCCGCGGCCGCCGCGAAAATGCAGCACCGAAGGCGACGGGATCGACAGTTTAGCCGTCACTTTGGTCGCGGACTGAGTGAATTTGAAATTCTCCACTTCATGCTCACGCACACGTTGCAATTTGCCGGTTACTTCAAAGCGGGTCGGCGAGCGCTGTAAACTGGCATCGCCGCCTTGAAACGCCTTGCCGACCTCCTCGGCGAGCCCTTCTTTGACGACGACTCCGTCGAACTTGCTAACGAAGTCGACGTTCCACAGCTTGCGCCGATACTCGCCATCGGTCACCGCCTG
>JBGTCC010000674.1:0-3846 GCA_041749055.1 Thermodesulfobacteriota bacterium
GGCTCCGGTAACGTCGCCCTCTACTGCGCCGAGAAAGTGCTCCACTTTGGCGCCAGAGTGCTGACTATGAGCGATTCCGCCGGCACGATCTACGACAAAGACGGCATCGACGCCGACAAGCTGGCATTCGTCAAAGTGTTAAAAGAAGTTCGCCGCGGGCGGATTTCCGAATACGCCGAGAAATACAAGTCGGCGCAATACCTCGCCGGCAAACGGCCCTGGGGCGTGAAATGCGATGCCGCCTTCCCCTGCGCCACGCAGAATGAAATCAGCTTGGAAGACGCGAAAAAATTAGTCGGCAACGGCGTCAAAGTCGTAGCCGAAGGCGCTAACATGCCCACCGAACCCGCCGCCGTGCATCTGTTCCAAGAAAGCGGCGTGCTGTTCGGCCCCGCCAAGGCCGCCAACGCCGGCGGCGTCGCCGTCTCGGGCCTGGAACAAAGTCAAAACTCACTGCGCTTGAGCTGGTCCGGCGAAGAAGTCGACGGCCGTCTCAAAAAAATCATGAAAGAGATTCACGGCAAGTGTCTGAAGTATGGCGGCGAAGGCAACGGCAAGTTCGACTACGTCAAAGGCGCCAACATCGGCGGCTTCGTCAAAGTGGCAGACGCGATGATGGCGTATGGGATCGTGTGAAGATGAAGCTGCTCACTGTGAAAAACTTCTCCGTTACTGCGCAACTGTAACAGCCGCCAGCATGCCTTAACAGTGCGATTGAATCGGATACCTTGGTGCCCGGAGCCGGACTCGAACCGGCACAGCGCTTTCGCACCGAGGGATTTTAAGTCCCTTGTGTCTACCTATTCCACCATCCGGGCGTGCGCAGAGCTTGGATCGGAGACTGCCTCCGAAGGAACTCTGATTCAAGCGAACTTTATTTAAATGATAAAGAGACGGCACGTCAACTAACATCAAGGATCCTAGAGAGTGCCCGTACGAACGAGCCGTTTCTTGTGTTTTCGGTACAATGCAACGGCTTTTCGAATGGCATCTTCGGCTTCGGCTCGGCCTAAGAAATTCTCCACCTTGACCGCTTTATTTTCCAAGGCTTTATAGTCTTCAAAAAACCTTTTCACTTCAACCATGCGGTGCGGCGGCAAGTCGGTAATCGAATTGTAATGGGCGTATTCGGGATCGTCGGCATGAACTGCGATGACCTTGTCGTCCGCTTCGTCCTGGTCGACCATCTTCAGGAGACCGATCGGCTTCGCCATCAGGATGGAGAGTGGCACCACGGGATCTTGTCCCAGTACGAGAACATCCAGCGGGTCATGGTCTTCGCAGTAGGTTTGCGGGATAAAACCATAATTTGCGGGATAATGAACCGAACTAAACAATATCCGGTCAACCTTGATCAAGCCGCTTTTTTTGTCTAACTCGTACTTTGTCTTGCAGCCCTTGGGCACTTCGATGACCACCGGAATTAATTCCGGGACTCGCTCGCCAAGGTCGACGTCGTGCCAGGCATGCATAATTAGCGTTACTCTTGCAGTCGGAGCCGCGGATTCAACAAGTGTACCGGGAGAATTCTTAAAAAAAGATATCGACTAAAGCTTTGTTCGCAATCACGATGACTGGACCGAAAACCAGAGCCACCACTGCCATCAGCTTTAAAAGAATGTTCAGCGCGGGGCCGGACGTATCCTTGCATGGGTCTCCAACCGTATCGCCAACCACCGCCGCCTTGTGCGCTTCCGATCCCTTGCCGCCGAGATTCCCGGCCTCGATATATTTCTTCGCGTTATCCCAGGCGCCGCCGGCATTGGCCAAATGAAGCGCCAAGGGTATCCCAGACACCAGTGAACCGGCTAACAATCCGGCGAGCGCTTTGACGCCAAACAAGACTCCGATGACGACCGGAATCAGCACCGCAAGGACTCCCGGTGCAATCATCTCTTTCAAGGCTGCGGCCGTGGTAATATCGACGCATCGAGCGTAGTCCGCGCGGCCATGCCCTTCCATCAGGCCGGGGATTTCTCTAAATTGCCGCCGCACTTCTTCCACCACGCCGAACGCGGCCCTTCCCACGGCACTCATTGTGCTCCCAGCGAATAAGAACGGAATGACCCCGCCGATAAACAAACCCGCCACGACGGAGGGATTCATGATGTCGATCTTGTCCAGTTGCGTGACTTGCGTAAATGAAGCGAACAGCGCCAGGGCTGTCAGAGCCGCCGAGCCGATGGCAAATCCCTTGGCGATGGCCGCGGTGGTGTTACCGGCCGCGTCCAACGCGTCCGTGATTTTGCGAACCCCGGACTCCAGATGAGCCATTTCGGCGATGCCGCCGGCGTTATCCGCTATCGGGCCATAGGCATCCACGGCGACGGTGATCCCGGCAACGGCGAGCATCCCCATGGCCGCCAGGGCGATACCGAAGAATCCCGCGCATTGAAACGAAAACAGAGTTGCCAAGGCAATTAGAACCAACGGCACAACCGTGCTCCGATAGCTCAGACTGATTCCCTGAATGATATTCGTCGCCGCTCCCGTCTGGCAATATCCCGCCAATTCCTGAACCCGTTTGCCCGAGGTGTAATACTTGGCGACAAACCCGATCGCCATGCCCACCACCACGCCAGATAAATAGGCCCAAAATGGCAGAACCTCGCCATACCAGAGGAAACTCACCAAGAAAGCCCCGGCAATCGCAATTAGGGCGGCGGCGACGGTGCCGTTTCGCAAGGCCTGCTGAGGATTGCCCGTAGCGGTGCGCACAAAAAACGTCCCGATGATCGATGCAATGATGCCAACCGAGGAAAAGAGCAAGGTCAACATGATACCGTCGAGCTGTCTTTCAGGAGGCAGGGTGTTTGCCGCCAGGATCATTCCCGAGATAATCGCGCCGACGTAGGACTCGAAGAGATCGGCGCCCATGCCCGCGACATCGCCCACGTTGTCACCGACGAGATCGGCGATGACCGCCGGGTTGCGAGGATCATCTTCCGGAATCCCAGCCTCCACTTTTCCGACCAAATCGGCGCCGACGTCCGCCGCCTTCGTATAGATCCCACCGCCGACACGCGCGAACAGAGCCACGGAACTGGCTCCCATGCTGAAACCAGCAAGAATATTGACGCCCAGTCGGAGCGATTCTCCGGATGCCGCCCCATCTACGAAATACCAATAGAGGACGGAAACAGCGAAAAGCCCGATGGAAACAACCGATAGTCCCATGACGGCGCCGCCTGGAAATGCAACGTCCATGGCTTCCTTGAAACCTTTGGTCGCCGCTTGAGCCGTCCTCACGTTGGCGCGAGTGGCGATATGCATGCCGATCACACCGGCGGTCAGAGAACAGACGGCGCCGATGACGTAAGATACGGCGGTAGCCCAACCGATCCCCAGTCCGATAAGAACAGCCACGATGGCGACGAAAAATGCTATGGCGCGATACTCGCGGACCAGAAAGGCCATCGCCCCTTCATAGATAAAACCGGAGATTTCCTGCATGACGGCATTGCCGGTCTCCTTCGATAGAACCTTGACGGAGAGATAGGCCACGAACAGCAGGCCCAAAACTCCAACCCCAGCAGAATAGATCAACATGAACTTTTCCTCCTTAGCTGAATTCTTATTACGCTACTCGTCACTCTCTTCTCCGCCAAATATAAGCCACGCCTATGCTGACGACATACAACACCAGCATCGGCAGCGCCAATAAACTTTGATTAATAATATCCGGTGTCGGCGTCAGCATCGCCGCTATGACAAAAATGCCGATGAGGGCGTAACGAAACGAGCCGATCATCATGCGATAATTCCACAGCCCCAAGCGCACCAGAAAAAAGGTAAAGACCGGCAGCTCAAAGGTCACGCCGAACGCCAAGACCATCCGGACAAAAA
>JBGTCC010000675.1:0-11691 GCA_041749055.1 Thermodesulfobacteriota bacterium
CGGGAGTGAGCGATGAAACCCTCGCCGCCAAGGCGGCGGAAATCGCCGGCCATGTGCGAGATGCCGAGGAAAATTGGCGCTCGTCCAAGCGGCCACGGCGCCAGACCCAGCGCCAGATGCAAAAGGAAGAACAGCTGCGACAAGCCGAGGAGCTGCGCAAAAAAACCGTGGCGAGCCTCTACAAGCAGCTCGCCCGTGTGCTGCATCCCGATCTCGAGCTCGATCCGGCGCTCAAGGAGCAAAAACAAGCGCTCATGCAGGAGCTGACGGTGGCGTACCGCAACAATGACATGCACACGCTGCTGCGCCTCGAGCTCGAATGGATCGCGCGCGAAGAAGGCAACCTCGAACGGCTGACCGACGACAAGCTCGCCATCTACAATCAGACGCTCAAGGAACAGGTCGCCGACCTGCAAAGGGAACTTTACGAACTGCCATGCCATCCGCGCTACCAGCCCATCGCCGAGTTCGACGGTCCGTTCGGCATTTCGATCAGGGACAACGGCCCCGCCGAAGCGCGCGCCTTGGACAAGCACATCGCCGGCTTGGAGGCGAGCATTCGCGATCTCCACTCCAAGAGCGGCGTTGAGAATCTCAAGGCGATCATTCAGTTCTATCGCGAGGAAAAACGCGCCATGAAATAGGACTACCGGCGTTTTCGCTTTTGACCTAGAGCGACGAGCGGGGTAGGTGAAAAGAGTTAGTGCGGGAGAATTTGTGGTTCGCTCTTGGGATTGGGCTTAGGTGTGATTTTACCGGGCTTGCACCATTGATAAAGATTTGACCCTAATCTCTATTCTTAGGAAACAGCGTGCCCTTGGCTGTACCGCACGATAAGCCCTGCAAGCGGCAGCGGGAATAAGCGCCGTTACGCTGCAGGCTGCCCCAACACCAATATCAGTTGATTCAGGCGCTTCACAAACCCCGCCGGGTCTTCGAGTTGGCCGCCTTCGGCCAGCAGCGACTGATCGAACAGCACTTTCGCAAGATCGGTAAAGCGCGTTTCGTCGGCCTCATCTTTGAGGCGCAGCACCAGCGGGTGATGCGGGTTGATTTCGAGAATGGGCTTGGATGCCGGCACGTTCTGACCCGACGCCTTGAGCATGCGCTGTAAGTTGGCACCCATGTCGTGTTCGTCGGCGACTAGACAGGCCGGTGAATCGGTCAGGCGCAGCGTGACGCGCACATCCTTGACGGTATCGTCGAGCGATTTCTTGATGCGCTCCAGCAGCGGTTTGGACTCTCCCTCTTCTTTTTCCTGTGCCTTTTTATCTTCTTCGTCCTCAAGCTTGCCCAGTTCGAGGCGGCCTTTCGCAACCGACTGCAACTGCTTGCCCTCGAACTCGGTGAGATGCTGCATTACCCATTCGTCCACGCGATCGGCCATCAGCAGCACTTCTACGCCTTTTTTGCGGAACACTTCCAGATGCGGGCTGTTCTTCGCGGCCGCGAACGTTTCGGCGGTAACAAAGTAGATTTTTTCCTGCTCCGGCTTCATGCGCGCGATGTAGTCTGCGAGTGACACCTCCTGCGCGTCGGTATCAGCGTGTGTTGTAGCAAAACGCATGATCTTCGCGATGCGCTCGCTGTTGGCGTAGTCTTCGACCACACCTTCCTTGATGACCCGGCCGAATTCCTTCCAGAACGTCGCGAATTTTTCCTTGTTGTTCTCGGCCAAATCCTCGATCATCGACAACACGCGCTTGACGTTGCCCGCGCGCATCGCTTCAATGTCCTTCGAGTCCTGCAGGATTTCACGCGACACATTAAGCGGCAAATCCGCCGAATCGATTACGCCGCGCACAAACCTGAGATACACCGGCAGCAGTTGCTCGGCGTCGTCCATGATAAACACACGCTGCACATACAACTTGATGCCGCGGCGGTGCTCGCGGTCCCACAGATCAAACGGCGCCCGCGCGGGAATATACAGCAACTGCGTGTATTCCTTGCGGCCTTCAACCTTATTGTGCGAATACGCGAGCGGCGCTTCGAAATCGCGCGCCACATGCTTGTAAAACTCGTGGTATTGCTCTTCCGTAATATCGCTCTTGCTGCGTGCCCACAGCGCGCTGGCCTGATTGACGGTCTCGTCCTTGCCCGTAGTGCGATAAACCGAGTTGTCCTTGTCCCACTCCTCCTCTTTCATCACGATCGGCAGGGGAATGTGATCGGAATACTTGCGAATGATGGTGCGCAGCCGATTGCCGTTGGCCAGATCGTCTTCGCCCTCGCGCAGGTGCAGGGTAACTTGCGTGCCGCGCCATTCCTGATCGACGTCTTCCAGCGTGTATTCGCCACCGCCATCGGACTCCCAGCGCACGCCGTGTTCCTGGGTGAGTCCAGCGCGGCGCGTCATTACCGTAACCGTGTCGGCCACCACGAACGCTGAATAAAAGCCCACGCCGAACTGGCCGATAAGATTAGCGTCTTTCGCCTGGTCACCGGTCAGACTATGGAGAAACTCGCGGGTGCCCGATTTGGCAATAGTGCCGATGTTGGCGATGACTTCATCGCGCGACATGCCGATGCCGTTATCGCTCACCGTAACGGTGCGCGCCTTGGGATCGAACCCCACGCGAATTTTCAAATCGGCATCGTTTTCCATCAGCGCCTGGTCGGTCAACGCCTCGAAGCGCAGCTTGTCGGATGCATCCGACGCATTGGAAATCACTTCGCGCAAAAAAATCTCCTTGTTGCTGTACATGGAGTGAATCATCAGGTTGAGCAGTTGTTTGACTTCCGCCTGGAAGCCGTGGGTTTGTTTGGTCGAGGTCTCAGTCATGGCGTTTTCCAATAAGTTTCATAAAAATAGATAGTTACGCTATCTGTATAGAAAATTCAAACCACCTTCTTTCTGACCCGATATAAGCCGCTAAACCGGCGAGAGAATTGATTGTCAGAGACGTTCGTGAAAATCCCTATGCTTCTTCGGTAAGCTCGGGTGGCGCAGCGGTCGGCGGCGCGCGAAGGGTACCAGATCGAGTCGTTCGCGCAAACTCAGAGCGAGCGGCTCCATCGGTTTGCTCTGGCAACCGGATTGGCTCTCAACAAAGGTAAACCAGCTGCCAGATATTGTTTGGTTCCTAATGGTCGCCTATACACGATCGACCGAGAGCAGGGGAGAAAGTTTAGATATCAAATATTCAATGCCTGGCACCAATATTTTTATAAATGTCACAGGTAAAGATGCCACCCCTAAAGTTCTCTCACCCTGACATAATTACGTTGCGTCTAGACCCTGACGGATTCACTTTGCTACTACAGCTTGTTCTAAATGCGATTGACACCTCGCGGGTTCGACGATGTAAGAAAACCGTAGACGCTTCGCTGTTTCGAAAGATCTCTAAACGGCGAAGCGTCAAATGGCCATGCCGGCGCGTTGATTATTTGCCTTTGCCGAACAAATCGTCGAACCATTTTTGATAGAAGGCGGTTTTCGCCTCGTCCTCGGGAGAGATCATGCGCAGTTTTGCGCGGTCGACGCCGATTTTGGGCTGGATGTCGCTTCGTCCAGGCATTTTACCGAGGTTGCTGATCAGCTGCTGGCCGTTTTTGGAAATCGCAAATTCGGCGAGCAGCCGGGCCGCGTTGGGGTGCTGCGTTCGGGCCATGACGGCTATGGGATGGGATTCGGCATAGAGCGGATCTTCGAGTCTTGCCCAATCGACCGGGCTACCGGATTCCTTGACGTTATCGACGTTGTTGGCGTAGACAACGAACGCCAGCGGTATTTCTCCGGCACCGACGAGAGTCGCCGTGAGCGTTCCGCCAGCGCGGACCTGCGGGTTTTGTTGCGCCAGCTTGCGCATGAAATCTTCGCCCTTCTCCTTGCCGTACAAGTCGAGCATGGCGGCTATAAACATATAGTTGTTGCGATTGGCGGCAAGCTTGCCTTTCCACTTCGGTTCCAACAGATCGGTGTAGCGCTTCGGTACATCATTCTGGGCGACGAGCTTGGTGTTATAGGGAATCGAGTGCACGGTGGGGTAGACGTCGGTCCAGAAGCCGTCTTTGTCCTTGAAGCGGGCTTCGAACGCGTTGCGCTCCGGCGAGTCAAATTTTTCCAGGAGCTTGGCGTCCTTCAAGGCGTGCAAAACCGCGCCCTCGGTCAGGACCGCATCGGCGAGATGGGCGCCGGCGCGAGTTTCGGTCAGAATCTTTTGCAAAATCGTCGTGCCGGAGGCGCGATAGATCTCCAGTTTGACACCTGGGTACGCTTGTTCGAACGCGCTGCGAAAAGGCTTGTTATCGCTGGCGGCCAGTGAAGTATAGACGAGCACCCGACCCTCTTCTTTGGCCTTGGCGTAAAACGCGCTCTGCGCGGCGCTTGGTGCGACGTTGCCGCCCAAGCACATCAGACTCAACAGGGTAGCGAAGAAAAATTTCATGGTCTTCATGGTTGCGGTTACCTTTCTTTGAAGCGCGCTTGCCGAGCCTTTGGTTGCGAATTACCGAACGCCACGGAATTGCCCCGGCGCATTCAGTTGCGATCAGATTTGAAGCTAAGCGGCGCCGCGGAAGTTGGGACGCTTCTCGATCACCATAGTGCCGGCGTCTTTGTTGTAGCGGCCGCGGGCGATGTTCTCCAGATTGGTGCCGGTGACGCGGATGAATCGCGCGCCGGTGGGGTAAGTGATGGAGTGGATGGCGCGGTCCTGGAAGATGCCGGCTTGGCCGCGCTCTATTCGGTAGGTCTTCGTCTTTTCGATCGTCGCCTTGCCGGCAACGGTCCCATCATCGGTGCGCCGCCATTCGGTCATTTCGGTATGTTTGACCGCCTGGCCATAAATCGCCCAAGAGTCGCCGTGATCATGGGGACCACCGGTATAGTCCCGGTCCATGATATGCGCCAAGATCTGAAAGCCGAGTTCCGGGTCCTCATATAATAAATTGGCGCCGACGCTGGCGTTCGGCGCGCAATTGGCGGCGACGAAATCGTCGTTCATCAGCAAATCCTGCAATCTTGTTCGCACCGTGTCGCGTCCCGCCGGGCCGGGGTCGGCCTTGAGGATGCGATGGCAGTCGGCGGCGAAGTCATCGAGCGTATAAGCCATGGTTTGTCTCTCGATCTATCGAAAATTCCAACAAGCTTTTCTGACGCGAGCTTTAACGCCGGACCGCGGAGTTGTCAATCGCCTCAGTCGCGAAAGCAGGCAGACTTGCCTTTCGCTTCTACCTTTTAAGAGCATGCTGGGAGGCTCGCCCTTTTTCGTGCTCCCAACGCGGTCGACAATTGCGGCCCGCAATTCATCGATCGTCTTCGGACCAAGATTGAAGCTCGCGCTTTTCATGTCCTCGTTCTTATTTCGCCGCTGATCTTGCTCTGACGACGAATTGTGCGATAGAAAAACCATTCGGGGTTATTGAAACAGAGTACGAAGGAGATGCGCTATGTCCACTTTGAATTCAGAGCTTACCGCCAACCCGTATCAAGCTGACCAAAAGAGGAACGAAGTTAAAGCCTTTACCTATGACCGCTGGATGGAGTCGGTGGGGATTCCGATTCACCGCGGTTTCTTTATCGAAGATTTGCGCACCGTGGAGCTGGGCTGGTGGGACGATCGCCAGTGCGACGCAGCGTTCATCCAGCTGACCGGTCAAGAAGGTATTACCTCCGCGATCGTTATGGAGATTGCGCCGGGGAAAGCGTTGCCGCCGATGAAATTCGCTCTCGACGAGCTGGTTTACGTGTTGCAAGGCCACGGCGTGAGCACTGTTTGGCACGCCGACGACGCGCCGAAGAAAACTTTTGAATGGCAAGATCGCAGCTTGTTTCATGTCGCCTCCAACAGCAATTTGCAGATGGCGAACATGCGCGGCGACAAGCCGGTTCGACTCCTGCGCTATAGCTATCTGCCCCTGGCCACCTCGCTGGTAACCGAACCGCAATTCTACTTTAACAATCCGTATCAGAGGGCCGCTGCTTCTGGCCAAGAAAGCGAAACCTATTCCCAAGCCAAGCTAGTCGAAAACGGCGATCCGGAGCTTGCCTGGGGTAGCAGTCGCGTCTACTGGCACGGCAACTTTTTCCCCGACATGGCGGCCTGGGACAAGCTCACGACCAACGCGCGCGGCGGCATGAGCGTGATCATCATGTTTCCCAACTCGGAAATGTCCTGCCATATGTCGGTGTTTGCCACGCGCACTTACAAGAAGGCCCATCGCCACGGCCCAGGACGGGTTATCGTGATTCCTGCGGGAGAAGGCTACTCCGTGCTTTGGGAAGAAGGCAATGAAAAAATTGTCGCGCCCTGGCACGAGGGCAGCATGTTCGTGCCGCCCAACAAATGGTTTCACCAGCACTTCAACGCCGGCGGCACTCCGGCGCGCTATCTTGCGCTGCATCCGCCGCGGCAGTTTCGCGGCCATGCGGAAAAGGTCGAGGACCGCGCCAAAGACATGATCGAATACATAGATGAAGATCCTTGGATCCGCCAGAAGTTTGAAGGCGAACTCGCCAAGCGCGGACTGACCACGCTGATGCCGGCGGACGCCTATAGTGTCAACAGTTACGACTGGCATCCGGGCAAAGTTAGTATTTGACACACGGCAGCGTAAACGTTGCCTCCGCTATTTCGTTTCTGGCGATGACTTTGGCACCGGCGCATGGCGGAACACCGTGCCGCATTGAGCCATGGAGATAATTCGCACGCACGGCACTGCGAAAGCGACATGTTTCTTCGATGAACCGCATCGTGTGAAACAATCGAAGCGAATCTGCGATATTCAATAAACACTTGTGCGCTTGACGACTCGTCGGTGCGGCGATATAGCTCGCGACAGAAAAAAGAGGTTGTTTAAATTTCCTCTACGCATTGCTTGTTCGCATATAGTTGTAGATGCCGTAAATGGGCGACGTGGGCGATCGATTATTGCGTCGTGATGACTAAGGCAGCAGTCGAGGGCATGATAAACCTGCCGTAAATAAGGCTGCTACGCAGTATAGAAACAGGGGGATATCCAATGACACGCATTGCCATTCTGACGCCCGACGATATGAACGATGAACAGCGCGCCGTGATCGAGGCGTCCAAGGCCAACGGCAAGCCGCATGGCGGGCCATTCTGGGCCTATATCCGCAATCCCAAACTGATGCAGACCCTGCACACCATGGCGGACTGTATCGCCGACAGCACACTGTCCGGTCGCGAGCAGCAGATCGCCACCTTGACCGTGGCGCGGTTCTGGAACGCCAACTATCCATGGGCGGCGCAGAGCCGCAACGGGCTTAAAGTTGGACTCAAGCAGGACGAGATCGACGCCATCAACGCCCGTGGCGCGCTGCCGACCGCTAGCAAGCGCGAATTGCTCGCACATAAAATCGCCAACGAACTGCTCGCCGACAAGCGACTAAACGATGCCACCTATGCATCCGCGGAAGCACTCTTTAGCACTGAAGAGCTGGTCGCGTTGGTTGCCCGCGTCGGCTCGTTCTCGATGACCTGTTGCACCGCCAACGCCTTCGATATCACGCCCGGCGAAGACGCGCCGGACCGCCTGAAATAAAAAACGCGTTGGCGCTCAATTGACAGCGCCAAATCCGACGAATGGTCTACACAGCTGTCGTTCCGAAGTTTGCAACGCACTCGATGAGGAGGATGCCGATGAAGTACATGATCAGCTGGTTCGAACGCCCGCAAGGCTCGCCTGGGGAGTACGAGAATGCCCAGAAGCGGATACTGGAGGTTTTCACCCAATGGAAGGCGCCGGCCAATTTCAAGATCGAGTTGTTCGTGGTGCGCGTGGGCGAGTGGGGTGGGCATATGTTGGTGGACTGCGATGATCCAGTGGCGGTGCACAAGGTATGCTCGACCTTCCCTGCGTTTGAGTTCCAGGCGCGACCGGTGATTGCAGTCGAGGACGCTGTCCGGGTCGAACTCGAAGCTATCGCCTGGCGCGACGGGCTGAAGCGCAACTGAAGGCCGAGAGGTAGAGAAAGGGGACACGGAGGGGAAAAGGGACCGGTTACTTTTCGATTGCAGCGCCGAGTGCCGCCATGGTACTTCGGCCCAAGAACGAACAACCCAACCCGCTCCTCGTCGTTTTTTCCCGCTGATCCTGAATCGCAAAATAGCAGGGTGCCATCATTAGGAATTAAGCAATACCCGACAGCTGTTTTGCGTTTTTGTGAGCCGCAACCGGTTGCCAACACAACCGACGGCGCCGCTCGATCTGAGTTTGAGCGAGCGATTCGATCCGGAACACTTTGCGTGCCACTGACCGTTGCGTCTCCCAAGCCAGCCGAAGTAACGATTTTCCAGAAAGAGGCTTGACGGCTCCCCGGTCCGGCGATATTGCGCGGACCAGAAAAACATGGTTTAAATTTCTTTTACATTTAAACGATACAAGTTCAGGAGGTCGGATCATGGCAAGCACAACGGAGCGCCCTCTCGCTGATACGCTCACCGCAATCAAGACGCGCCGCTCGGTGAAGGAATACCTTCCCACCGAGATTCCTCGGGAATGGATCGAGGAGCTGCTCGACGCCGCCCACTGGGCGCCCAACCACAAATTGACCCATCCCTGGCGTTTCCACGTGTTCTCCGGAGCGGGGCGCGAGCGCTTGGTCGGAGCTCGGCAGGCGGCAGTACGATCGTCCGCGCAAAAAAAGGGCGAGCAGGCGAGCGAAGAGGCTCTCAAATTCGCTCGAGATAAATGTTTTTCATCCCCGGTTTTGATCATCGTTTCCATGGTGGGCGATGAGAAAAAAATTACTGACCAGGAAAACTACGCGGCCTGCTGGTGCGCGATTGAGAACCTGCTGGTCGCCGCCACCGCGCGCGGCCTGGGCAGCTATCCCAGCACGGGCGACTGGATCGACCAAAACTTCGTTGGCCCAATTCTCGGACTCACAGAGAAAGAGCGGCCGGTGGCGTGCATTTTCCTGGGCTACTCCGAGCAGGCGACGATGGCCAAGCGCCTGCCCGTGGAGCGCCATACCACCTGGTACACCGAGTCGTGAAATTCTCGCCCGAGTAAAATGAGGCCACAGTGCCGGAGTTTGTCAAAGCCGAATGGGGGGCCTTTCTCGAATGCGGTATTCTCGCGCATGGGTTTGTGCGCCTGCGCTGCGCCGAGTGAGCCCATGAGAAAGTTCGCGTTTTCCTTGGCGACGCTGGCTTTCCCACTCCTGCGGGGCGCGGCGCATGGCGGAAAGCGCAGCCCACTTGGTCGATCATGACACTCCCAAAGTCGCGCTGCGTCAATGGAAATGGGTCACAAATGGGGTCACCCGAGTCTAATGCCAACGTACTCGGCGTATGGAGGCAAGTCCGCGTTTAGCATTCAAGCGGCCACAACGGAAGTTAACAAAGCCGATGCATGCGACGGCGCGGGTCTTTGCTTTTTTTCCTTGCTGCGGCTCTATCACCGGGGCGCCGGTCGGAATAGAACCGATGCGAAAACCCGATAACTGAAAAATGAAAAGGAGTTACTCCATGAACCGATATGTCGCTCAGGCAAGTTCCTCAAAGCCGAACCAGCCAATCTTGCTTGCCCTGTTGTATCTTGCCCTGGTCCTGGCGCCCGGCGCCGCAACGGCGGCCGAATCCCTCGACCAGCTTCACGACAAAGCCAAGCAAGAGGGCGGAAAGCTCACGCTCTACGCGCCGCTTTCCGCGCGCACCATGGAAGTGATTCTGCCGGCGTTCATGAAAAGATTTCCCGGCGTGACCGTCAACCACATCGATAGCACGTCGGACAAACTGATCGCGCGTGTGCTTACCGAGATGCGCGGCGGGCGCGTGTTGGCGGACGTCATCAGCGGCGCGCTCACCTACATACCGCAAATGCTCGATCAAAAGTTCCTGGCGCCGCTGACTATCCCCGAGGCCGCGGCTTATCCGGCCCAGATGAAGGGCGAGTACTGGGTCGCCACCGACATTCAATTTTACATTGCCGGCTGGAACACCGGCCTGGTCAAGAAAGGCGAGGAGCCAACAAGCTTCGAGGATCTGGCAAACCCCAAGTGGAAGGGCGCTCTGATGGCCGAGCCGCGGGATTTTCAGCTGCTCGTGGGATTCGCGAAGGTGAAGTACAAGAACGATGAGAAGGCCATCGATCTGTTCAAAAAGATCGCCGCCAACCAGGTGGAATTCCACCGCGGCCATTCCCAACTGGCGGAGTTTCTGGTAGCGGGGCAGCGCGCCGTTTGTATCACCTGTTATTCGCATCATTTTCCGCCGCGCGTAAAGAAAGGCGCGCCGATTCAGGCGATGCTGAGCGAAGGAGTCGGTGAAATCGGTGGCTCGGTGGCGATCCTCAAGGGCGCGCCGCATCCTAACACGGCGTTGCTCTGGGCCCGTTGGGCGGTCGGCGAGGAAGGCCAGAGGGTATACGCCCAAGCCGGCGAAACTCCCGCTCATCCGAAAGTCGAGCCCCTCGAAATGGTCAGGCCGCTCAAGCCCTATATGCTGTCGGTGGACGATGTTAAAGAATTTCCCAAGTACGAAAAGCTGTGGAAGGAAATCTTTCAGATCCGCTGAGCGCCTGAGTTCATTGTTCCAAGCAGGAGACATCCTTAACGCGCCTCATCCTGAATCGCCAAATAGAATTTTGCTGCGCTCACGCGCTTCGCTCAGTTCCTACAAAGACGGCACCACCCTTTTGAATAGGCCTGGTGTAGCAAGTTTTCAGTCAGGGGCCGGGGTGTATTCTCGTTCAGTTACTCTGCGGCGGAGTGAAAGGTATTGCACGACGTCGGGCAAGAGCTAAGAGTTTTCGGAGAGAACACCGGGTTTAACAACTGGCCACTGTTTAACCGCGGAAATCGGTCGTGTGGTTTTGCACTTTTTCTAATTGCAGCGCGAGCCCTTCGATTTGCTCCTGCCAATAGCGCTCGGTGCCGAAGGCAGGAAAACCCATTTTGAAAGCGCTGTCTTCCCAGCGGCGCGCGATCCACGCAGAAAAGTGAATCATGCGCAGCGCCCGCAACGGCTCGATGAGTTGCATCGTCGTCAGGTCGAAATTTCTCATCTCTTCGTAGGCCTCGAGCAAGATCTTCCTTTGCTCTTTCCCATAGTCGTCGTCTCCGCCCGTGAGCATCCAGATGTCTTGAACGGGAGGCGCGTAGAGCATGTCGTCGAAATCGATGAAGTACGGATCGTCTCTATTCCACAAAATATTTCCGCAGTGGCAATCGCCGTGAAGCAGAACGTACTCGACGTCCTCGAAACGGGGAGTAATTGCGTCGCAAATTTGGGTTACGATTATTTCGAAGCGACTCGCGAGTTGCATCGGAATGAAGTTTCCGTCGGTTAAAAACTTCAAAGGGTCGCGCCCATAAGTTTGCGGATCAAGCCGTAAACGGGGGGAGCCTTTTATCGCCGCCCCGACGTTATGAAGGCGAGCCATGAACCTGCCCAGGCGCATGAGCTGTTCGGTATTCAGTTCCGGCTCGAGTCGCCCCGGACGCTTCGGGAAGATCGTGAACATCACGTCGTTGATTGCGAAAATACTTTGTCCCTGGTCATCCGTGAGCGGGCATACGACGGGAATTTCGCTTTCTTCGAGGGCCTTCAGAAAATCGTGCTCGGCCTGAATCGTGGCGCGGCTCCAGCGGCCGGGGCGGTAAAATTTGATGACGACGTGGGGGCCTTCTTCCATCTCGATGTCGTACACGCGGTTTTCCATCGCGTTGAGCGCGTAGAAACGGCCCGTGCAACGACCGCCCAATTTCTCGGCGGCGTC
>JBGTCC010000676.1:0-3774 GCA_041749055.1 Thermodesulfobacteriota bacterium
GATCGTCAATGGCGTCACCATCGTCGGCGCCATCGGCGTCGCCGGCGCCAGCCGTCCAGAGCAAGATCTGCTCTGCTGCCGCGCCGGCATGTCCGTGTGGGAAAACGTCCACCATTGATAGTTTCGGCCGCAGTGATCTTGTAGCGGGCAATTCAGCGGTTGCCCTCTCGTCAGCCTCAATGACGTCCATGTCACAAACACTATCTGAACGATACCTTTTGTCTGAGGCTAGTCTATTTAGCCAAGGCGTCCAGGCAGGTGAATTCACATTCCTCGCCCAAGATGCGCGCGGCCCGGATGGCACCGTCAGAGCAGCGCCATCCGCCGAACAACAAGCACGCCAATGTCTCCTCAATCTCGACACCGCGCTGCACCCATGCAGCCAATCGACGGCTGACGTGGTTAGCCTCGCGGTCTATCTTTCCGACTACCGCGATGCTGCCGCCGTGGCTAAGACGCTGCGGGATCGCTTCGGCAACGATGCACCAGCGGTAAATTTCGTCGGCGTCAACGGCCTCGACGGCGGTTGCCGCGTGCGTATGGATGCCATCGCCACCGCGAGCGAAGATCGCGAAACAATTCACGTCGCCGATCTGCCGCGGTCCATCGGCGCCGGCTGTCATGGCGTGCGGATCGGCGCTTGGTTTTTTCTCTCCGGCACAGACGGCGCAAATGACGACGGCCGTATCGCCACGCCTTCATCGATTCAAAGCCAAACCACCGAAGTCCTCTTGCGCATCGGCAAGATTCTCGCCCGACACAAACTCGGCCTCGGCAGTCTCTGCCGCACCTTCATGTTCATGCCCGGCACCCAGCACCGTCCCGGCTACGGCGAGGCGCGCAGGAAAGTTTACCAAGGCGTATTCACCGACGATGCTTACCCGCCCAACTCCGGCATTTACATCCGCAGCCTCGGCGATAACATCCTGCTGCGCTCCATGGCCATCGCCTACCGCGGTGAGCAGAGTATCGTCTCAAGTCCCAAAGTGCGCCTGGCGCCCGGCTCTTTTTCACAATCGGCGCGGGTTGGCGATTGGCTACTGCTCGCGGGCCAAGATGCGGTAACGTTCGACCGGGTGGTGGAATGCGAGGGCAGCCTCGCCGGCCAAACCGAAGCGACACTGCGCCACACCAAAGACATCGTCGAAGCCGCCGGCGGCACCCTCGACGACATCGTCAAGACCACTGTGTATTTAGTTGAAGGTACTAATCGCGCGGAATTCGCGGAAGCCTATCGAAGTTTCTTAGCCATCCACAGCCGCAACAGCACCATGCCCGCTGGCTTAACGGTGGTCGTCGAAGAGCTATCGCCGCGTTGCGCCGTGGAGATCGATTCGGTCGCTTACGTGCCAACCCGAAATTAATCGGCAACTAAAAAAAGGTTAGTCCAGCAGGATTAGAAATAGAGCGACGATTACGACCACCGCGGCAAAAGACGCGATCGCCGCCGCCGCCGCGCCGAGGGGGAAAACGAACACAACCACGATGGTGCCGGCGCAGAGCGCAATGAACGCAGCGATGATCGCCTTCACCCACATCTCACCGGTAAGAACTCTATCCGGCCGCAATTTACTTACCGAGGCGCGCCAATCTATAGGTAGGGATGCCGTTTGCTCAATCACTCCCTGGCCTGGATTCGCCGCTTGGGCTTTGCGCTGCTTCACCGTCCAGTGCCGCAAAAGCATCCAGATCATCAGCACCAGCAGAACGCCAAGAACCACTGAATATGATATGACCGCCTGCTCAAGACTCATCGCGCTTGATCCATCTTCACAGAGTAGGCTCTGTGACCGTTTCCCTCATTGCCAATATTAAGCGATCTTCGCCTCAGTGTTCCAACGCTAGTGGCGGGATTTTGCCCTTTTAAGTTCATTGAACGACAACGATTGTCAGCCTTACCACCGGTGATTGAGCGGGCTACCCGAGAATCTTGCCGCCCGCTGTGCGGCGCCAACACAACTTCGCGCTTTACCACTTGTTCAGTCTCCTCACTGGAATAGTCTTTTGGTTTCTAACATGGCGCCACGCTAACTCACAATTGAATTCTCACGGCCGCCGCGCGGCGAACAGCTTGGCGAATTCGCCGGCATCGAGCCAGATGCCATGACAATCGGCACAAGCATCCAAGGTCACGCTGCGGTCGATGGCGCTGTATATCCGCAACAGCTCCGCCGAGTCGCGTGGACAGCGGCCCCGTTTGTCATCCAACCGAGCGTCGTTACCGCCCCGGCGTAACTCCGCCACTTGGCGCGCATCCTCGGCGAGCAATTGGCTCAGCTCCTGAGCGTCGAACCATGTACCTCCACACTCGGCACAACGGTCCACCGTGACCCCTTCGATCTTAAGTTCCGCCAGCGTGGCGGCTTGGCATTTTGGACAATTCATCGATTTCACGATTCACCTTTCTCGAAGAAGTTCTGTAAACGCTAAAGGAAAGCTATAGTCAGTTCAAGTAAAGCCGAGCTGTCGGTTCCAGGAGAAAATTCAATCTCACCACGAAGCTCCGAAGGGTTCGGACATTTAAATTTCCGAATTTTGTGAACTTCGTGTCCTCCGTGGTGAAGATCGTATGGAATTTTCGCGTGTGCCTTACCGCACTTCCAATCGCCGTCGGTTCCGCGCTATGAATCGGTTCGCGTCGCGCGTTGGCCGGCATCACCACAGCGGTGATCGTCCGTGTCTGCTACGGCTACGCTGACCGCTTTCCCAGTAAGCAAACCGATCCCGCTTATACCGCCGCTCTTGAAACCTTGGCGGCGTGCCAAAAAGTGCGATGGATCTCCATCGAATACGCCCAGCCCAAGGCTAGCCCGGAGCTACTCAAACGTTGGGGCGCCCAAGGCGTAATCCCCGGCGTCCTCGACCTCGCCACGGAAAACATCGAAGAACCGCAAGCAATCGCCCAACGCGCCGGCGCCGCCCTTGAAGTTGTGCCGCAACGACTCAACCTCGCCCCCGACTGCGACATGTGGCATTTACCACGCCAAGCAGCCTTCGCTAAACTGCCAGCCCTAGTCCAGGGCGCAGCGATCGTGCGGCGTGAACTGAATCTATCAAACTAGCAAGCTACGAATCACACCAACGCATACGCACAAAACCTTCTTAACAATGCCCTCCCCCCTTACTCTCATTCTCAATTATCAATTCCCGATTCTCAATTTTTTCGCTTTGCAATTCGCCGAGACCGGCAGTAAGTATGCACCGAAGCCCACTAACCCAGGGAGGAACCCATGCTACCCGACATTTCCCGAGACAAGCAGTTGGCCATTCTGCGCCGGATGCTGATGATCCGGCGCGCCGAAGAACATTGCATCCGCTTCAACGACGAACACACCGGTCTGATCCGCGGCCACTTTCATGTGTACATCGGCCAGGAAGCCACCGGCGTATCGGTGTGCGACTGGCTCAATGCCGACGATTACGTTTTCACCACCCATCGCAACCACGGCCATGTCATCGCCAAGGGCGGCGACCCGAGGAAAGTCCTGGCTGAGATCATCGGCCGTGCCACCGGCTACTGCCAAGGGCGCGCCGGGACATTTCACGTCGCCGCGCCTGAAGTCGGCGTCATCCACACCTCCGCCATCGTCGGCGGTTGCCTCGCGCTGGCCGGCGGCACGGCGTACGCCGCGCAGGTCAAAGAGAGCAAAGCGATCACCGCGGTCTTTTTCGGCGACGGCGCCATGGAGGAAGGCGTCTTCTACGAAGCCTTGAACATCGCCAAGCTCTGGCAATTGCCGATGATCTTCTGGATGGAAAATAATTATCGCCGCA